>JAGBLL010000121.1 GCA_017635465.1 Bacilli bacterium | reverse complement strand
GTCGAAAAACTAGATGACTATCTTGAAGAGACCATGGATATTTGGGATAAGAATGATGATTTGGTTCCACGCCCATCTGCAGAATTCCTGTCATCATTTACAACTGAAGAAATAAAGAATAGGCTGCTTTGGGATCTGTGTTATCAATTACATGAGGTTATTTACCAACAGCTATTTGAAGCCATTGACTACTTTGAATCGCTACACTTCATATCATCAAAAGTGTATAACAAGAAGATATAGTACCAATATGCAGATAGAATCTTCTTTCTAATTTAAAAATTGTTGTTTTTGAAGGTGATATTATTGCGGTTTCATAAAATATTAATAAATTTGCAACATGAAGTACAATTTGATTATTACATTATTGATATTTTTGTTTGTGGCAAGTCCTGGATATTCCCAGTCTTTCCGCGATAATAACAACATGCTACTTGGTAAGGTTGAATCCGATGGAACGATTCGAAATGCCAATAACATGCGTCTTGGAAAGATCTTTGAAGACGGAACCATCAGGGACAGCAACAACATGCGCTTGGGCACTATCGAGAAAGATGGTACTATCAGAGACAAGAATAACATGCGACTGGGTACAGTCAGTTCAGATGGAACAGTGCGTGACAACAACAATATGCGTCTTGGCACTATCAGCTCTGATGGTACTATACGTGATAATAACAATATGAGGATAGGAACAGCCAGCGGAATCAATTCTAGATATGCTGCTGTGCTGTTCTTCTTCGATCTATTATATTAAAGGATATCATTAATTGAAAACATAGAAAAATGGAAGAAATAAAAAGTTATACTGATTTCCAAAGAGTTTTAAATAGAACATACGAGAACCATAATACGATTGATGAGTTCCAAAAGTTATTTGACTCTATTGCAAAATATGTTCTGTCCAATCTTGTAATAAAGGTTGGAAAAACCACTTACATACCTGTAGAAATTGAATTATATTATCGTCATAGTAAGATTGATAATAAGGAATCTTTTAAACGTACGTATAATCGTGATTGTCAAGCAGAAGAATTGTTTTTGCATTATAGTGGTTTAGACATTTGTTTTGTTTCAGACAAAAACACAAAATGTTGTGGAGGAATATTGATTCGCAGTTTAATCAAACCAACCCAACAAGAACAAAAGGTAATTCCTGGCCCATTACGTTGTGCAAACGAGCTGTTAAATAATTGTTTCAAACAAAAAACTCTTCCGAAAATTAGTGTGGAGAAAAATGATATTAAGAAGGGGATTTACAAAACCATTAGACAAGGAATAGAAACGGGAGAGAAATTTAAACAAATTCGCAAAGACTATTTTACTCACAGAAAGCATACTTCCCAGATATTACCTCTTTTCGCATATTACATTGAAGGCACTGATTGGCCTAATGATTATAGTGCCAATCCTTCAATAAATTATAAAAAAGACAAGACAGAAACAAGAGGAAAATATTCAAAACCAATTTAATTTTTAGCATATAATCGGGACTGTGTGATTAAGAAAAAACAATGTTATTAATAACGGTATGAAAAAGAGTGGATTATTTGGAGTATTATTAGTATGTTTGTTGTTGGCATCATGTCAACAGAATATTTCTGGTACATATAAGGCGATAAATCCATCTGATCAATTAGAAAAGGAATTAATCATAATTGATTGGAATGGAGGTCGATATTTTGAAAGGGCTATGATAGGACACGCAAACGAGTTATATACCGACGAATCCCATAGGCCCAATCGACATGCCAGAATTGAGTATGACTATAGGGCGTATGTAAAAGGGAAACTCGAAAAACAAGGCAAAAAGTACATTGCCAAAGAATTAAAGGCTGGAATAGATATAGACGAGGAGCATTTAACAATCAACAACGCTTTCCTTGAGCCACTGCCGAAAATAACAAAAGAGGAGTTGATAAAGTATATTAAGGAAGCGTTCGACAATAGTATAAAAGGAAAATATGATGATGCAACCATTGAGTTTGTCTTAGAAGGGAACAAACTAATTCCTGTGGGTGGTAATGAGGTAAACGACTATTTCATAAAACTAGTCGAATAAGTTTGGCTAACGTGAGAAAAGAACCTGGAAAATATAGACTGGGAGAAAGAACAATAGCTTATCATGTGAATAATTAAGGCATATCAACGGGGAAATGGACAATTATTGTTAAAAACGATCATAATTATGTTGAAAATGTTTGTACTAACAATAAAAAGACATATCTTTGCGACGTGTTTTTCATAGTATTAGATTTAAGGTTAACAGGGTTGCAGCGGCGACCCATTTTTTATTTATCCCCACTGTCATTCTTATCATCCTTTTTCTTCGCGTTTGAATTGAGCCGGATCACTTCAGACCATCGCGTGG
>JAGBLL010000120.1 GCA_017635465.1 Bacilli bacterium | reverse complement strand
TTTTTTTAATTTTTAAACTAAATAAATTAATAACGAATGTTCTTCAATAATTACTTAACAATTAATTTTGTTAAATTTAAGTATTTAACCATATAATAAAGAATTTATTTATTAGAATATTCATCTCTAAATTGTTCATATTTTTTAACTTCACTTTGACTCACAGATGAAGGAATATATTTAACAGCCTCATCAAAATTAGATTGGGTAACGGGTGCTTGCAGTTGTTTCATTACAAAAGAAGGATGATCTCTAATCAAAGTAAAATCAATTCTTCCTCCTGTTCTTTTTAATATTTCTCTCATAGTAATAAGAGATGCTTCTCTACAAATATTAGCAATATCAGCTCCAGAATATCCTTCAGTTTTAAGTACCAATCTATCCCAATCAATATTTTTGGCTACTTCAAGGCCTTTAGTATTAATGCGGAACATTTCCCTTCTTCCAACTGAATTAGGTAAAGGAATATAAACTTTTTTCTCGAATCTTCTTCTCAAGGCTTCATCCAAATCCCAAGGTAAATTAGTCGCGCCCATAACCATCACAATATTCTTCTTTAATTCTTCCACACTTAAATCTTCTTGATCTAATTTGCCACTAACCCCATCCATTTGCACAAGCATTTCAGCCAAGACTTTACGAGAAGCTTCATTATCACCATCGCCTCTTTTTTGACCCAAGGCATCAACTTCATCGATGAAGACCGTACTCGGAGCATAGAAACGTGCCATTTCAAATAAGATACGAACTAATTTTTCAGATTCGCCTTTCCACTTTGAAGCAAATGTTGTAGGAGAAACACTGAAAAAAGTAGTCTTTCCCTGAGTAGCCAAGGCTTTGGCTAAAAGAGTCTTTCCTGTTCCAGGAGGCCCATATAAAAGAACGCCTTTCCAAGGACGTCGAACTCCCCTAAAGAAATCGGGCATTAGCAAAGGCAACAATACTGCTTCTTTCAAAGTAATTTTAGCTTCTTCTAATTCAGCGATATCATCAAATTTAACATTTGGACTTCTCTCCATGACTTCTCTTTCGATCATTTCAATAAGTTCTCCATCAGGGCCTTCTCCATTTGGGTAATAATGTAAATAAAAAGCACTTTTTCCTTTTTTTCGATCTTCCTCTTCTTTTCCTCCCTTCTTTCCTGTATCTTTTCCTTTTGGATTTTGGCCTTTCCCTGCTTGGGCTTTCGCAGCTGCATTAGGGTCATAATTAACTAATCTTCCTCGATTAAATCCTCTATTGTTTGGCTTGACTTTTGGAGGAGACCATACATCAGGGTCTCTTTCTTTTGGATCTTCTGGTTCATCCTTTTCCCATATTTCGAAGGGTCTCATTCCACCGAATCTTTCCCATTTTGGATCGTATTGGATTTCGTTTTTTTGTTCTTGGTTATTTCGCATTAAATTTTGATTGCGTATTTCTTCTTGTTTTGCACGCTCAAGACGAGTTTCATCATTGTTTTGGAAAGTTTGAGCGAATTTTAAAGCTTCTTGAGTCATTTTAATTTCATTGTTGATAAGGGTTTCTACCTGGCCCCAATTTTCTTTTAAAGATGAATCGCTAACTTCTGACTTTCTTTGAGTGACTAAATTTAAAGCTGTTTGGTATTTTGATAAGGCCTTTTCATAGTCACCTAAGATATCAAGCTCTCTGGCTAATTTTATGCATTCGCTAAGATCTAAAATTGTTTGAGATTTGCTCATTTTAATTAATTTATGAAAATAAACTAGATTTAATTAATTTTAGAGATTAATTTTTTTTAATTTTTAATTATTTAATTAATTTTATG
>JAGBLL010000119.1 GCA_017635465.1 Bacilli bacterium | reverse complement strand
TTCGCAAAAAAGATATAAATGAGTCACTTAGAATTGAACACAAAAAGAAGAAAAGAGTTTCTTAACAGTTTATCTGTTATATTTATAATGCAAATTAAAAGGGGCTAAGTCACCTCATAGGTTTCTTAACAGCCCCTTTTTCTTTTTGTGTTATAATATAGTGCTTACAAAAGGAGCGTAATTATGAATTACAATAAATTAATCGATCATACACTTTTAAAACAGGATGCCACTCCAGAACAAATCGTTAAGCTTTGCGAAGAAGCTAAACACTATGACTTCATGTCTGTCTGTGTTAATCCTGCCTATGTCCCATTAGCGGCCTCTCAACTTCAAGGTAGTGATGTTAAAGTCTGTACTGTTATCGGCTTCCCTCTTGGTATGAACTTAACAAAAACCAAAGTGGAAGAAGCTGTTTTAGCGGTTAAAGAAGGCGCTCAAGAAGTTGATATGGTTATCAATGTTGGTATGCTAAAAGCGGGTCATGATGACTATGTTAGAGAAGAAATTAGAGAAATCAAACAAGCAGTTGGTTCTAAAATCATTCTTAAAGTTATCATTGAAACATGCTTATTAAATAACGATGAAATCGTTCGTGCTTGTAAAGCCGCTAAAGAAGCGGGTGCTGATTTTGTTAAAACAAGCACAGGCTTCTCAACCGGTGGTGCCACTGTTGAAGCTGTTAAATTGATGAGAGAAACAGTTGGTCCAGAAATGGGTGTTAAAGCCAGTGGTGGCGTGCGTACACACGAGGACTTACTTGCCATGGTGGAAGCAGGCGCTAACCGCATCGGCACATCAAGTGGTGCGAAAATTATTTAAAAATAATCTTGCAATAATATCTATATTTTGAAATAATAGACAAGTGCGTAAAGCTTTAAGGAGGTGAACAACATGCCAAAGACTTCAGTTCGTGAAAACGAAACCTTAGATGATGCTCTTCGTAGATTCAAAAGACAAGTCAATAAAGCAGGTACCATCCAAGAAGCGAGAAAAAGAGAATTTTTCTTAAAGAAATCTCTTAAGAGAAAAGTGAAGAGTGAAAACGCTCGTCGCAAAAACCGCAAGTAAGTATTAAATTGCTCCGAGGTCCTTATGGGCTGACGAGCACTGATCGCGGAGTAGAGCAGTGGTAGCTCGTCAGGCCCATAACCTGGAGGTCGGTGTGTTCAAGTCCACCCTCCGCAACCATTCGTCAAGGGTGGCGAATCTGAACCAAAAATTCGGATTTGCTTATTATAAGCAAAAAATAACGGTCAAAAATGGCCGTTATTTTTATACCATTCATCTTCTTTTTCTGCTGGACTTAAGCCGCCATTATAAGTGTGAACCCTTCCAAAATTATAAAAATTAAAATACCTTTCTAAATATTCTTTTGCTATTCTTGAATTTTCATAGTACTCAATATGTTTATTGAGTTCTTCGCTTCTTAGCCTAGAAAAGAAGCCTTCAATGGGTGCGTTATCATTTGGTACTCCTTTATAAGAGAATGACTGCTTAACGCCTAACACTTCTAACGTTTCCATAAATTCATTTGTTTTAAATTCTGATCCTTGGTCCGTGTGAAATATTAAATCTAGTGGTTCATTTCGGTTTTCAAATGCGTCTTTGAATGTCAAAATCACCAAACTGCCGTTTCGATTCGATGATATCCTCCATGCGACTATCATTCTTGAAAAGAGGTCCATAATTGCACATAAATAAAAAGAGACTCCTCTTATTTTGAACTCTAATAAATCGCTTGTCCAAACTTTGTTTGGAGCGTCTGCATTAAACTGTTGTTTTAATAGATTTCGGTAATAATTTCTTTTTTCTTTATCGACTTTTGGCGTTTTTCTTTTAATGACATTTTCTTTAACTAAATTATTAGTTCTCATTATTTTGAGGACCGTTTTTTTATCTGCAATAATCCCCTTTTTCTTTAACGCTAAAACAATCTTGTTAGCTCCGTATACGCGGTTGGATTCTTCGAACACATTGATTACTTCTTGAGTCAAATCTTCAACACGTTGAACATACCAAGGCTT
>JAGBLL010000118.1 GCA_017635465.1 Bacilli bacterium | reverse complement strand
TCCTCCAAAAATTGCCGTTTCAAATTTCATGGGATATTTGAAAGGCAAAAGCAGCCTTATGATAATCGAAAGGCATGCAAATCTGAAATATAAATATGGCAACCGAAATTTCTGGGCGAAAGTATTCTTTGTTTCGACAGTTGGACTAGATACCAAAAAGGTACAGGAATACATCAGAGACCAAGAAAAAGAAGATATGATGCAAGATAACTTGTCGAACAAAGAATATAAGGACCATTTCAAAGGGTAGCTAGAGTGAGAATCACGGTTGTCAGTCCACATATGACCCTTGAGGGTCTGTGGAGTAATAGCCCTTATAGGGTCTAGTCAGTACAACGTATTTTATGCGTTGGTACTATTGATTGTTGCTATCTTCTTTAATAGAATAATTAAAGATAAATAACTTATCGCTCATGAAACTCCCTCGTTTTTTATATATTCTTGTTGTCGCGGCGTTTTCTCTCACCGCTTGTAATAATCAAAATAATGGTTCCAAAAGAAGAGGTGGATCATCCATTTTAAGTGTTGATCATTTTGCCGATGAACCATCAATTAAAAAGGATGCTACTTTATCTTTTAGTGCGATTGATGATACTTGCATGGTCACTCCTAAAGTTAAAAACTTTATCGATGCGATGAAAGGACAAGAAAAGACTTTAGAATATCCTTATCGTTTATCTCCTTTATATGGCCCTGAAAATTATGAAGAAATGGCCAAAAAGGAAGAAAAAGAAGATGATTATCCATACAATGTGGAAGATACAGGCGGTGTTGATGTTTGTGAATATTTAAATCGTAACGATTACGCAAACACGATTGAAAATGTCCCTATTAAAATTAGCTGGTCTAAAGGCAATTTAAAATATAAAAGAGTTAAAGTAAGATTTTGGCCTGCTAGTGATAAAAACGATATAAGAGAAGTAATATCCACCGATTTAATAAGCGCAGAATTACCTAATCTATACCGTAATACTGATTATGTTTATCAAGTAATCGCTGATAGTGATACGACAAGATATACATCTCAGCAAGTGAAATTTAAAACCGCTGATTACACAAGAACTATCACCTTTGGTGAAGTTTCTAATGTTCGTGATTTAGGTGGCTATATGACCTCATATGGGGTAAGAACTAAACAGGGTTTAATTTATCGTGGTGGTCTTATTGAAGAAGATGAAAAAGCTCAAAGAGTGCAAGATGAAGTCCTTCATATCGCAAAAGAGATCGAACTCAAAAATAGTGCGCGTAAAGCTAGTGATTTATATATTAATAATTCTAAAGTCGAATATATTAAGGCTAATGTTGCTTCTTATGAAGACTTTGTTAATGATGAAGAAACCGCTAAAAGCTTAATTAAAATATTTAACGCTTTAGAATCCGCGGATAAAAAGCCAGTTTATTTAAGCTCTTCTAATGGCTGTGATGAAGTTGGTTTAGTTTCTTTCTTTATTAATGCGATTTTGGGTGTTAGTTACACAGATTTAATTATCGATTATGAATTAAGTACAGAAGTGAGCAATAAAAGATGTCATATGCATAATTCTAGTAATGCGCATTTTCCAAAATTTATCGATAAATTCATTAAATATGGTGGTTATGATGATTCTAAAACACTTAATCAAAACTGTGAGCAATTCTTAATTGATAAAGGTGTTAGTTATCAAACTATTGATAAAGTGAGAAAAGTCATGCTTCCTAATTACAATGAAAACATGAAAGAAGTCGAACCAAAATACACACCAACTGGTGACTATATCATTAATGATTTAGCCCATTATAAAAAAGCCAACGAAGATCCATTAGTGAAATGTCTCTATCATCGTCATCATATGATCGTTAATGAAAATAAGCCAATTGAACCAGGAACAACATATCTCATTTGTACTGAATGCGGCTATGAAAATACTATTTACGATTTTTTGGCTATGAAATAGAAGATAAAAAATCTATTCTAAGATTAAAAAAGTGTTAAAATAAACGTATGGAAGAAAAAACAAAATATCAAATAGAAAAAGAAAAAGCCGAAAAACGGGCTATTGAAAAAGAAAACAAGATTTTAAGAATTGTTTTCCCAGTCGTGGGCGTTGCCGCTTTTATTATTGGCTTATTAGGTTTTATTCTCACAGTTAACGCTGGTAAACCAGGTATGACCGTCTTCTTTATCATTATGACTCTTCTTGGTTTAGTTGGTGTCTTATATGGCGTTTTATTACTTGTCAGAATTAAAAAGCCAGATTTCCTCAAAAAGAAGAAACCTGAAGAAGTCCAAGACGAAGTCTTACCAGACTAATCTTTCTTTTTTAACAAATAATCTTTAGCAACATTAAAGAGCATCTTCTTAACGACTGCTCTTTTTTCTTTAGGAGTCTCTTTCCAAAGTTGTCTAGCCGCAGGGAATTTAGATACTAATAGAGGAATCCATTCTCTTTCGTTAGGGAATTTTTCCACATTCATCTTAAATAAGAAATCAAATATCGTATCAATGAACTGTCTTTTCATCTCTTCATCGTAATTATTTAAAGCGTAGTTAATCGTATTGACGATATGTGTGCTTCTTTCTGTATAACCATCTTTATAAATAAAAGAATTATTATCTATTTCCCAAGAGAAAGCATCGTGTTGGAATAATAAGTTATTCGTGGAACTAATGATCTTCTTATAAGAGAATTCATGCATTAAACGCCCAATAATTGATTCATTAGGGGTGTATTCACGAATCATTTTGCTAATCGCTTTATAATCTTCGTCATAACAAGTAGAAGGGAAGTTAGGAGCGTCAAAAGCATAAACCCCTAATATTCTATTTGTTTTACGTGAATGTTTAGCCGCGGTAATGGCTAATCTTCCACCTTTAGAATGACCGCCGATAAATACTTTCTTAAAAAAGAAAGAATCAATAACATTTTTTAAATATTTAACGGCTTCAACTTCACTAGGAACAGTTTCTAAATAGGCCATGTTAAAGTCTTCTTTCCAGCCGATAGTCGTGGAATCAGTACCACAGAAAGAGACAAAAGCGAATTCATGAAGAATAATTGTTATTGCTTGAAACTGCTTTTCAGCAACATGGTCTCTACTTTTCTTAAAGAACGCAAAAGTCGCGTTTTTAAATCTAGAAGAAGAACATATGATTTTAGCGATTTCGATGTAATTAAGCTTTCTTTCGTTAGCGTCAAATGGTGGTCGATAATTGTTAATAAGTTTTAAGACTTCTTTATTAGAGTGACGGTGATAATCTAAACCAATATCATCAAAAGGAACATAAGAAACCATCGATAAAATTAATGCGTCTACTTCATTAAACGCCATCTCTTTAAATGATGTATTTTGATATTTCTTTAAATAATCTAATGGATTCATGCCTATATATTATCACTAATATATGGAGATAACTGAGTATTTTGATTTTAAAAAACAAATTCTAAGTGTATTATATATAGCATATAGTCTGTTATTAAAGCGATAATAAATGGCTATAAAAAGAATTAAAAGAGGTTAAATATGAAAGCGTGGCTAGTCGTTAACACATTCATGCGCACAGTGAAGTTTAATAATCTATATAACATGCTCTCATTAGCGTTTAAAAAGCATAATGTTGATTTAGAAGTTAAAACCGCCTCTGATATCTCTTTAGAAGTCAATCAACCAATTTTAAATAAACCAGATTTTGCTTTGTTTTGGGATAAAGATATATATCTAGCAAAGCGCTTAGAAAATGAAGGCATTAAATTATTCAATAACGCTAAAGCGGTGGAGCTATGCGATAACAAGATTTTAATGTATCAAGAACTCGCTAGATGTGGTGTGAGAATCCCTCGAACATTTATCGCCCCTAAAACATTTGAAGGTCTTAATTATACATCTCGTGATTTTGTTGATAATGTCATCAATGAAATCGGTTTACCTTTGGTAATTAAAGAAGCTTATGGCTCATTTGGTGAACAAGTTTATCTCGCTAACAGTAAAGAAGAAGCGAATAAGATTATTGATCAAATCGGCTATAAAGATTTCTTAATGCAAGAATATATCGCTAATTCTAAAGGTAGAGACATTAGAGTCAATGTCGTTGGTGATGAGGCGATTGTTTCAATGTATCGAGAAAACCTATATGACTTTAGAAGTAACATCTCTAATGGTGGTACAGGTAAAAGATATGAACCTAAACAAAAATACTTAGATTTAGCGATTAAAGCCGCTCAAGCTTTAGATCTTACTTTCGCGGGTGTTGATGTCTTATTTGGGGAAGATGATGAACCAATCATTTGTGAAGTTAATTCTAATCCACAGTTTGCCTCAACATTATCCTTTACTGGTGTTAATCTTGGAGAATATATCGCTGATTACATCATGTCACTAACTATAAAACGTGGGTTAATAGTCTATGACTTTAAAGATGCTTTAAGAAATAAATGGTTTGTGAATAAATGTCTAGAAGAGTTGAATAACAAATCAACATCTTTAAGTTTTATTCATGAAGCGCAGTTGGATGATTATTTAGCTAAGAATAGCGATTCAACTAACTATGTCATTTATCGCGGTAGAAATCATCAATTAGTGGCCTCTCTTGAAGCAAAGGGCATTAAAGTTTTTAATAACGCTTTAACAAATAAACTCGCTAACGATAAATATCAAACATATGAATTTTTATTAGACCACGATTTACCATGCATTAAAACAACATTGGATTTCTCTAATATCAATCACTTCCCAGCGATTATGAAAAGCGTTTCTGGCCATGGTGGGGAAGAAGTCTATTTAATCGAAGATAAAGATGACCCACAGTATGAAACTCTTTTAAAAGAAAATCCTGACTTAACATTTATCTATCAAGAATTTGTCCAAAATAACGGAGATGTGAGAGTCTATGTCCTTAACCACAAAGTGGTTGTGGCTATTAAAAGAGTTAATCCACATAACTACCGTAACAATTTCTCATTAGGGGGAGAGGTATCAGTTTATCAATTATCTCCTGAGATGGAAGAAGCGGCGATCAAGGTATCTGAATTACTTGATGCTGACTTCATTGGTGTCGATTTCTTGCTTTCAGATAATGGCTTTATGATTAATGAAATTGAAGATCCGGTTGGCTGTCGAATGGTCTATCAAGCCACAAATATTGATATCGTCTCACTCTTCTGCAAGCACGTTAAGAATAATATCTAATCAGCATATAAGTTGATTAGATTTTTGTTTTAGGGCATACTTTAAAGGTATGGAAGGTGAATTGAACAACTTTGAAATCAATAACACTCCGATAACCTTTACTGGTGAAACGGATAATATTGCCACTAGTGACGAACTAACGGCAACCCCTTTATATCAAGATAAAATGGGGACAAATTATTCCAAAAAGAAAGGTGTCGCTAGAGCGGTTACCACAGTGGGTATTTCTTTAATTATGACCGCTGCGGCTATTCAAACAGGAAGTATTATTTCTAATGCTTATGTTTTAAATCCACCTTCAATTAGTGATACTAGTTTCATTTATGAAAATCATGTTTTTTCTTATAAATTTACTGTGACAAATAAACGTGGTTATAGCGTTTCTTATCATCTTTTAATCAATGAAAAAGAAGTGCTTAATAACGACTGCACAGAAGAGAAAGAATATGTTGGTAGTTATGATGAATTTAATAGTGGAGATGTTTGTAAATTTTATGTCGCTTTTTCAAATAAAGTCGATTATTTACAAACAATTAGCCACTATGAGTTTAGCGTGGAGGATTGATTATGACTGAAGTTAAAAAAGGCAATTGGTGGCAAAGAAAAACACCTGGTCAAAAGACAAGTTTCATTATTGGAGCGATTATATTTGCTCTCTCTTTAGCGGGTTTCATCATTTTGATGAACGGTAGAGCAATATTTGGTGACGAATTCGGCGACCAGTTCTTTGGTGAAGGCATTGATAATGGCTGGGTAATTATTGGTAATAGTCTCATCAGTGGTGGCATTAAATGGATTGTTAGTATGGTGACTATCTTTATGGGTATCACATTCATCTTTATCGCGACATTTATCACTCATTTATTTGACGCGAAAAGTAGAAAAGCTAAAACCATTTCCGCGCTTATTAGATCGCTCATTAAATACGTTATCATTATCGCTATTATATGTGTCATCCTTGTTGTCTGGGGTGTTGATGTTGTCGGCATTATCGCTGGTGTGGGTGTCTTAACGCTGATTATTGGTTTAGGCTGTCAATCTCTTATCCAAGACGTTATATCAGGTATATTTATCGTCTTTGAAGACTATTTCGCCGTAGGCGATACAGTCATCATTGATGGCTTTAGAGGCACAATTATTGATGTTGGTTTAAAGACCACTAAGTTACAAGATTTCGGTGGCAATATTAAATCTATTACTAATAGTTCTATTACTACAGTGGTTAATATGTCACGCTTAAGAAGTGTGGCTTCTGTTACTTTATCTGTTTCATACAATGAAGATGTTGAAAGAGTGGAAGCTCTTATCATTCAAGAAATTGAAGCCTTAAAAGAAAAAGTACCAAATATTATTGATGGTCCTTGGTATAAAGGTATTGATAATATTTCCGCTTCTTCTATTGATTTCTTAGTTATCGCGTTTGTGAGTGAAGACAATCGTTTCCAAGTGACTAGAGACTTAAAACGTGAATTCTATTTATTATTCAAACGTGAAGATATTCAAATCCCATACAATCAAATAACTGTTAATCCAGAAGATGAAAAGAAGCGTCAAAAAGCTTCTAAAGAAGAAATCACCTTAGCGTTACAAGAACAAAGAAAACTTCGCGGTCTTGAACCTATTCAAGTCAAAAAGAGTGGTAAAAAGGGCAATGTCTTAAAAAGAGTGCAAAAAGCTTTTGTTAAGACAGAGCAAGAATTAGATAACAAGTAAGAGGTCGTTGACCTCTTTTCTTTTAGAAAAATAAAGACATCACACCGATACTTTGAACAACCGTGGACACTAAAACAAAGATATGGAAGATGCCATGTAAATTAAGATTCTTTTTACCGATCGCATATAATAGGCAACCAATGGAATAGATAATGCCACCCGCTAAAACGAAGCCAAAGCTAAATGGTGTCATATATAGAAATCCACCGCAGAATAAGATTAACCAGCCCATTCCTAAATATAAGAATAAGGAAATGATTTGAGCGATTTTATTCTTAAATAAGAAAGCATTTAATAAGATACCGACTAACGCTAATCCCCATTCCACTAATAACATCACTAAGCCAATGACATTACTAGTCATTAAAACAACACATATTGGAGTGTAAGTTCCTGCGATTAACAAATAAATCGTGCAGTGATCAAGCACTCTAAAGACTTTCTTATTGAAGCAATCTAGAGGCGTGGAATGATATAAACTAGAAACAAAATAGACGTCGATAATAGTGAAAGCAAAAACTAAGATACCAAGAAAATAAGATGGAGAGATAATGCCTCTCACAAATTGAATTAAGCCAAAGACAAAGATGACTAAAGCCACTGGAATACCAAGCTGATGAGTAATAGTATTAAATTTTTCTTGTTTAGTGGTGTAGTTTGGAATGCTGACACTTTCAATCGTTTCTTTATAAGTCATTTTGTTTCCTCCTAGTGGCACCATAGTAAAACACTAACTTATAAAGGTCAGTAAACTGATGAAATAAAAACTCTACCTCTTAATATAATTACTCTATAGAGAATAATTACGAGTAGTAGAGTTATGTTTTTTCTATTACATAGAAAGATTAGAACAATTCACTAAGTAAGATCGCTACTTTTTCTAATAATATTTTTTCTTCATTTTTGAAACGGTCATATATTGGCGCATCTATATCAATGACACCTTTGACATCTTTATCTTTAATAATTGGCACAACAATCTCACTTTTAGAAAGAGAAGAACAAGCAATATGACCAGGGAATTCATTGACATTGGGGACCACTAAAGTTTGTTTATTTAATGCCGAAGTACCACATACTCCTTTACCTAAAGGAATAATCGTACAAGCAACATCACCTTGGAAAGGTCCTAAATACAAATTGTTATCTTTTCTTAAATAAAAACCACACCAATTGATATTTTCTAATTGGTTAAGCACCGCACTGACATTAGACAAGTTACTAACAAGTGGAATGTCTTTATCAATAATGGATTCGATTTGTTTTAATAATAATTCCATATTAGTAATATATCTTATTTCATAAAGATAATCATTTATAATGCTTTGATTTTGTTAAAAATCTTATTAATATAGTTTACATGGATAGAATTTTAGTCATTGGTTGTCCAGGTGCAGGTAAAACTTATTTTGCTAAAGCATTAAGCAAGATTATTGGTATTCCTGTTATTCATATGGATAATCTCTATTGGAATAAAGATAAAACAAGCATTTCTGAAGAAGAATTAGAAAATAAACTTTTACCATATTTAAAAGAAGATAAATGGATTATTGATGGAAATTATCATGATACATTAAAACAACGCTTAGAATACGCGACAGATGTTTTCTTTTTGAATATGCCAAGAGAAACATGTATCGAAGGCATTTTAGAAAGAATTGATCAACCAAGAGATGACATTCCTTGGGTTGAAACTAAAAAAGATGCGATTGATTTAATCGAATGGACAATTGATTATGAAGTTCGCACTAAAGCGGATGAAGAAAGATTATTAAAGAAATATAAAAAAGTTAACGTCCATATCTTAAGAACAAGAGCGGAAGTTAACAATTATTTGTTGAGCTTAATTAAATAATTAATTGCGGTTGGCTAAAGTGACGTTATCTTTACCATTGTTTTTCGCTCTTCTATTAGCGAAGTCCGCTAAATCAAGAACATGGTCGAAG
>JAGBLL010000117.1 GCA_017635465.1 Bacilli bacterium | reverse complement strand
GATAGAAATATCACTTTAACCACTAACGGCAGTGAGTACGATATTTGGCTCGAAAAGCATCCGGTTAAATATGAATTTGTCACAAAAATCGTTCCAACCGATGCCGACTCTAAAGACAGTAAGAAATGGTTTAGATACTCAATGCCAAACGGAAGGGAATGGATTGTTGAGTTAAAAGAATTAAAGAAAGTTTGTAAAGGAATAGTTAGAAAAATAATATTGGATTATTAGATAATCCCCACAAAATGAATATTTACAAATAGATAATACCGCTGTTAAATTGAAATCGCAGAACTAGAGAAGCTATATATTAGGCTGAATTTATCTCCTTGGGAAACCAGGGAGATTTTATTTGTGAAAAAAGATACCAGCTACGAATTTGAAGTAGCGATATTAGATAAGCTATTAAAAGAAAAGAAAATCACCTACCAGGAATGGTATGTTCTTTTAATCGCGCTTCGTCATGAATACGGCCTTCCTTGCATTGATAATATCAATTATATTGATATTAATTGATTAGTACGGCAATATACACATGATGGAAAAAGAAGTAATTAAAATAGCTAGTCCAAATCAATATATCGCTTCTACTGGTCTTGATATTAAAAAGAAGAAAGTTGCGGCGTATGCGAGGGTGTCTACTGATAGCGATGATCAGATTCACTCTTTTAAGTCACAAATTGATGAATACACGAAAAAGATTACTTCTAATCCAAATTGGGAATTCGTCGGGATGTATAGCGATGAAGGTATCACCGGCACCTCTTTAAAATGTAGAGACGGATTTAATGCAATGGTAAAAGAAGCTAAAGCAGGAGGGATTGATTTAATTCTAGTTAAATCCGTGTCTAGATTTGGAAGAAATACGGTTGATTTACTTTCTACGATTAGAGAATTAAGAAACATCGGAGTGGAAATCATCTTTGAAAAAGAAGGTATCTCCTCTTTAGACACTAAAACCGATATGATTCTTACTTTCCACTCATCTATCGCTCAAGAAGAAAGCAAAAATATTAGCGATAACGTTAAATGGGCGATAAAAAAGAAAATGAAAGAAGGCAACTGGAGTATCTCCACTGCTAAGTTTCTAGGCTATACAAAAGATGAAAACGGTAACCTCATCATCGATGAAGAACAAGCTGAGGTAGTAAGAGCTATCTTTAATCTATATCTCGCTAATAAATCCATCAAAGAAATAATCGACTTTTTAGAAGGATGCCACTACTTAACTGGTTCAGGAAAAGAAAAATGGAATCGGCAAAACATCATGCAGATTCTTCAAAACGAGAAATATAAAGGCGACTTAATTCTTCAAAAGACCGTGGTTATTGATTATTTATCTCATGAATCTAAAAGTAATAAGGATGGCAAGTACGCTGATATGTGGTTAGTTAAAAATCATCATCCAGCAATCATATCGCGTGATGCTTTTGATTTAGTGCAAAACATTATCACCCATAAAAAGGAAGATAGATTTGCTAGACCTAATATAGGTGGTCCTCTTTCTTCTAAACTCTATTGTGGGAATTGTGGAAAGCCATTAATTTATCAATCTCGACCAGGCAATAAGGACACTTATGTCTGCAATGTAAATAGAAGAGCTATTAATGATTATCGTTGTTCTAACACTCCTATAAGGGTGGATGACATCAATGCGATTTGTATAAAAGCGATTAAAGAATATTATTCTGATAAGTCATTAACTACTTCCTTGATAAAAATGCTTACTAACTTAGGCACCTCTTCATCAAAACAAGAAGAATATAACAATGTTAAAGAAAAAATACATGAGTTAGAAACTTCTTTAAAAGCCATCATTGAAAGAAAAATGGAATCCGAATTAGAAGATGACGATGAAAAGTTATCCCTTGAATATAAAGCTAAGAAAAAAGAGCTTAATAATCTAAAAGCGAAATTAGATGAATTAAGCGTTGAAACTTATGAGTCGTTTATTAATGAAAATAGATCTAAAGAAATCATCGATGCGATTAATAATGATGTAAATGACGAATGCTATTTGAAGCTTATTGATGAAGTTATCGTTAATGAAGATAAAAGCATCACTATTATCGATAATTTTGGGACCCCTATTTCTAAAGATGAAATAAGCAAAAATGTTAAAGAATTGAATAAATTAAAGGAAGTATTACACGGTTATTACTCCTCCCCGAATACCGGGAAGGTCTATAAATATAAAATCGTGAGATTGGAGGGAATATGCTACAAGAAGTAATTCAAATTAATAAATATGTTAGCCCTAATAAGAAAAGAGTATGTGCTTATACTCGTGTTTCTTCTAAAAGCGATGAACAAGAAAATTCATTAGAAGCTCAAATAGAGGCCTATACAAAATTAATAATGATGAATCCAGAATGGGAATTTGCTGGTGTGTTTGTAGATGACGGTATCACCGCGACATCCATTTATAAAAGAAAAGACTTCCAAAAAATGATTAATAAAGCGATGTCTGGACAAATCGATATGATTATTACTAAATCATTATCGCGCTTTTGTCGTAACGCTGAAGATGCGATTAATATTTTAAGAGTCTTAAGAAATAATAATGTCGAAGTCTATTTTGAAAGCGAAAATATCTCCTCCTTTAATATGGATAGCGAATTATTAATTCACGTATTAAGTGCTCATGCTCAAAACGAATCTAAAGTTATAAGCGATAACGTTAGAATGAGTTATGCTAAAAACTTCAAAGACAAAAAGGCTTATTTTAATCCAGAACTGCTATATGGCTACCATAAGGATAAAGATGGAAATATCGTTATTGATAAAAATGAAGCTGAGGCAGTTAGATTAATCTATGACCTTTATATTAAAGACTATAAAAGACAAGAAATTATAGATGAATTAAATAAAAAAGGATATAAACCTAGATTCACTAAAGAATGGCATTTTCAATCCTTAAGAAAAATACTCCATAATGAAAAATATATGGGTGCGGCATATCTACAAAAAACATTTGTTAAAGGAGTAAGAGGGAAAAGACTTAAAAATGATGGAACCTTGCCCACTATCCTAATTGAAAATAATCATCCTGCGATTGTTAGTAAAGAGATATGGATGACTGCTAACGAGAAGCTGAAAAAGAAAGCCGTTGAGTATCAAAATATAGTCCAATATGATGATAATCGCGAAGGTAAGGTTTGCTTTAATAAGAGTATTTATTCTGGTCTATTCATGTGTGGAAAGTGTGGTAAAAATTATCAATTCAAAATTAATAATAGGGGCAAGGCTTCAGAATCTAGAATCTTTCATTGCGCTTCTAACCGCAATAGAAAAGAATGCGAAAATGATGATTTGCCTTTAGACGTCATTGATATTATTACCATTAACACTGTAAATAAGATCATCGTCAATAAAAACCACTTCTATCAGCTTCTAGAAGAATCATTTAACGAAAAGAACGACATCGATAAAAAGAAGAAAGAAATTGAGGTTTTACAGGAAAAGATAGAGGAATTACATGCAAAATTCAAAAAATACGAAAATATTGATGATGACTTTTCTCGCGAAATTAATAAGGCTTATAAAGAAAAGCTAAAACCTCTATATTCAAAAAAGGTAGCATTAGAAAACACTATTAACACCTCAACCACTATTAGCGACTATCTATATCAATTTAAGAAAACGTTAGCGCCTTATAATAGAATCATTACTTCACTTGATAACGTTCCACTTCATCAAATATTTAGTAGGGTAATTATTCACGATAGAGATCACATCACTTTTGTTTTAGGAAACGCTGGTGATATATCCACCATCAAGAACATGGATGATGATATCCTGGTTCAACAAGAAATTTACTATATAAGAAAAACGAAGCACAAGCTCCGATATGGTATTTACATCAACTAGAGGAAGGAAATTCCTCTTTTTTATTATCTTTCCTCGTGTGCGCCGACAATTAGCTTTGAAATAGTTCGTGTGTGCGGACAATTAAGGGCACCATCGTGAAACTTCCCCCAAAATTTTGCCCAAATCAGGGTAAAATGAAAGGGGGTTTTATTTATGCCAGACAATACTCTTAAGTACACCCGAGCGGAAAAACTCAAAATCGTCAAAGAACATGTT
>JAGBLL010000116.1 GCA_017635465.1 Bacilli bacterium | reverse complement strand
TTTCATATAATTTCAAAAAAGAGAATCGAACTAGATATGGTTTTATAGCTGAAGAGGTTAGAGATATAATTCCTGAGTTATACGATGGCCCGCTAGAAGAAGACGGTGGAGGATTATTTTATGATATGTTTATCCCCTTACTAGTAAAAGAAGTACAATCATTGCGAAAACGTATTGCTGTTTTAGAGAATAGATAAAAATAAAGCCCAATCTCTTAATTGAGATTGGGCTTCTTTTTTTTATCCTGCAATGAATGGCAATAGTGCTGTCATTTGCTCTGTTGTTAATTCAGTATCTTCTAATTCATTAATATTAATTTTATTACAGTTTAATTGAACCTGTTCATTTAACAATTCGTTGTGTTCAGCACTAAAATCGGATAACTTCTCTTTTTCGACGGTATACTGTCCAGTAGACGTTAGTTCTCCATACTTTTCTAAAAGATCTTTTCTAACATTATTATAACTATCAAGTTGATTTTGCAATTCTTTAAATAATAATGCTATTTTATATGCTGTCCGCGCGCGAAAACTACTATTATTTAGAGTACCAAACACTCTTGCATTATTTACAATATCTTTTAATTGAACTTCAATCAATGTCTTCCCCCCATGACTGTTGCGTATTTTTAAGCAACTGTGTAGCGTATCTTCCAATGCAAATTGCATCAGCTTCATCTTGCGTACAATCCTGCTTAAACCACATTTTTACTCGCGCCTGTGCCTGACGCTTTCTTTCATCTCTTTCTCCTGTTATGCCAAAATGAGATTGCCATTCGTTAGCATAAATCAAGCCACAGTCAATACTCATTTCAAAAGCAGCGTCTAGTAGAACACCTTGCAGTCTTGCGAGTGTATTATAAGTTTGTACTTGTGCTTGTGATTGTTTAGGACCATAGTATTGAAGCTGAATATTTTCCAAAGCAATATAATCTGGTTCAATCTTATCAATTAAAGCCGTTAGCCATTTCTTAATTTCATTAATTCGTTCGGTTCTTTCTTTTTGGCTATTTGCTTTATAGGTTCCGAAATAGACTAACTCATTATTATCATAAATGGCATAACCCGTTATATTGGAGGCTGCATCGAGAGCAAGTAATCTCCGCGTATTTTCTCCTTTTACGGGTATTTTATTATGTTTTATTTTGAATGGGTCGCCGGCAAGACATTCTTGACACTGCTTGTATTTTCTCCATTTTGCAAAAGTTTGGAATTGTCGGTGCCCTTCGGGACATATCATTTCTAATTCTGTATTTAAGTTTTTATAACTGGTACTAACGAGCTTCCAACCTTCGTTTTCAAGCTCGTTAGTTACTGTATAGATATTAATCGACATTATCTACCCGTAGACCCTAGGCCGCCAGAAGACCGTTCAGTATCGTCTAGATTATCAACCTGCTTTGCCGCAAATTGATAAACCGGCTCGATCCACATCTGCGCGATGCGGTCTCCTGCTTTTATTTCATAATCAGAATCAGAATGATTATCATACAATACAATTAATGGGCCGCGATACCCTTCATCAATTTGAGCTACGGCATTACTTAGTCTCAGGCCTGTCTTAGCCCCAATACTTGATCGCGCGGCGATACAAGCTTTCCAACCTTTAGGAAGTGCGATATGAACACCAGTATCAATCTTATTACTAAGAGAATGCGCTTTCAATACTTGGTCTTCGCGCGCGTAAAGGTCTGCGCAAGCGTCATTTTCATGGGCGTAAGTCGGAAGCTTTGCGTTCTCGTCCAACTTAATTGGAAGTTCTACTTTCTGCGTTCTTTTATAGCGGTTTCGCGCGGTGTCGTAAATATCGAGGACTTTTTGCCAAAGGTCTAGGATGAAGTCTTTCTTTCTTCCACTAACTTTATTTTCTTTTATAAGAGAATCGATGAAATTCCATAGCTCTTCCTTGCCCTTATCTAGTTCTTGGTCTGAGTAATGATCTTTCTGAAAGACTTTAACAATATCTTGACAACATTCGTCCATCATACGCGGAGTTATTGAATCATTGACTTCACGCGAAAGGTCTTCAAAAAGTTCGTCGGAATCGAAAACATAATCTTCAATTTCAATTAAAGAGGTAATAGCATTTGTTAGGTCACTAATGTTTGCTTCTATTACCTGCTGTTCAAGTGCGTCTTTACTTCTCATTTATCCTCACTCCGCGAAAGTCGTTTCAACAGTAACGATAACCCAGCTATCAATAATTTCGCCCTTACTTTTCTTTGTCTTCAGGACGTAGCCAGATTTCGTGAGCTTGTAATGCTCTTCAACTTGCTTATCACGATACTGTTCGATGAGCTTAATTGCTTCGTCTTCGCTATCAACCTTAAATACGTCAGTTGTTTTCATTAGCTCTTTCATTTTCTAATCTCCGTTTTTCATTTAATGCTTGTAGTTTTTGAATTAAGTTGATGTAGTATAATTTCTTCGTGTACTCAGTCATCAGGTTCACGGCTTCGCGGCCATTCTTACCGGCTTTGTGCTGGAGCTTACGGCGTTGCTTGCGATTAAGCCCACCATTAACTGGCTCATTCGATTTAATCATTTCCATTGTCTTTGCTACATCATTTGTTTTCTCTATTATATCCTTAACTTGGTCTTCAGTCAAGTTATTGTATTCTGCGGTATTTTTTATTTGTTCATCAGTCATCGTATGTTGTCTCCGTAATATTATCTAAGAAGTTAATAAAGCGAATAAGTTCTTCTAGGTTATTAAAGGTTTGAAAATATTGCGTTCCTTTTTCTCCTTTAATAGTAAAGAGGCAATCGCTTTTGGGATCTATGAACGCAGCGACCGGATGTCCTAAGATATCTTTGGCACTATAGTTATTAGAAGATATTTCTACTGTTATATCTGGTTTTGTAATAGTACATGTATAATAGCTGCCATGACTCTTCTTATAGGCGACACACAGATATTTTCCATTACCAAAAATCTTAACTAATCTTGTAGGGATTTCTTTTTCATCAGGCAAGACGCCCGATATATCCTTTACCGGATCAACTAATTCGGCATCATAAAACTGGTCATTTATCTTTTCCTTAAGAATACTTGCCATTCAACAGGTTCTCCTTCGCATGCTGAAAAAGTATTAATTTCTAGATCATTAAATAGATACTTAGGAGAAGCTATAGCAACATCGTCTCCTTCTTCAGAGTGCCAAAGATTGTCTAATGATACTAAGTAGCTATCGTATTTATTTGCTGTAAGAGCATGGTATCCATCTATATTCTCAATTACTCCAAGAACAAAATTTAGTACATGCTCTCCACTAGGTTGATGATATTCTTCGTTGCACTCTTTTACGCCTTCAAAAATAATCGTCTTTTCCTTTACGCCGCCTATAACCGGTGTAATGTAAATATTAGGTACGTCTTTTCTTCCGTAAAACATAGATTAGCCGCCTTCTTTCTTATTAAATCCCCATTCTTGGGTTTTGAAGAAATCAATATAATATTTTTCTAATTCAGATAATTTATCTTTATCACAATATGTAATAATTTCAACCATCCAATTCCATATACCTGTTCTAAGAATCTCGTGATGTACCGCTTGGTCAGCTATCGCGTGATTACCTACTACTGATTTAAAGTGATCAGAAATTCTCTTTTTTACATCGGTACTCTTTCCAATATAGGCTTTGCCGCTATTTCTGTCTGTTAGCTTGTAAATACCAGGCTGCGCCTTAATCTCGATACGTTTAAAAGTATCGTCTAAATTTGGCTTAATATATTCCGACCAAACCAATTTGCTTAGAATATCAGGGTGGTTTACCCGCAAGGAAACTTCATTTAGTAAGAAATCGATATCGTCCCTGTATTCTTCTGGGATTTGGATAGTGTAAAATAGTTTATCCTGTTGTTCTTTTTCTAGCAGTTGTAAAGGTTCAATAACAGATTGAAATTTACTTCTCTGAAAATCAATTGCATCGTTAATCTTCTGGGTTTCTTCTTCCGCCTTGACCTTTGTTTCGTCCAGCGAATCTTTTATTTTTGTTGACTCATCACGGCATTGGCGTATTAGTTCATTGTAATTATTCTCTAATAATGCTTTTTTATTTTCATATTCATTATTAAGCTCTTTATCTATTTCTTCTTTTCTTCCAATTTTGTATTGTAGGATATCATTATCTACGCTTTCAATACGTTCTTTATAAGCGTCTTGCAAATCCAATAGCATATTAGACTGATCTTGGATAAGCTTTTGTTTTTTCTCTACGGTTTCTTGTAAGTTATTATTTAAAACAGTTAATTGCCCAACGCTTAATCTTAAATAGTCTCGCTGCTTATTATGATCTTTCCATTTTCCTATGAGGAAAAATAAAGCTAATCCCACCATCAAAGCTATGATTGCAATTATTACTATGAGTATCATACACACCTTCCTCTCTTTTTCTTAATTATAATATAAAACTTAAAAAAAGTCAAAAAAAATAAATGGCGAGCACTTGCTCGCCACTTCTATTTTTTTGATGTATCGCACAAATTACCATTAACTAATGCTCCGCCCAATAAATTTCCTATAACAGTTATAATCCATTTTGGTAAATTTAAGCCATCTAATAGATAGAATCCATTTGCAATGCAATGGTTGAAACCGCTAATTAAAAAAGCCGCTACACATAAACTACTTATCCATAAAGGAGTGTCCTTATATGTTGCTAACGACATCAGCGCACCACACCACATGGCGCTAATTAGTAATTTTACAACAGTCAAATTATTTTTAGCTTGCACGACATTAACTATTATTTCTTCCGGAATATTGCTAATTAGCCGTGCACCCATAATTCCTACTATATTACCCAATAAAATCAATAAATAGTATTGTGGTGAATATTGATTTGTAAAAATGAATTGCGTTTTCCCTGTAAATAAATCAAGCTTGTATAACCTTATAGCAAGTAATCCACAAGAGAAAATTACTGCTCCAAGAATTTTATTTTCTATCATAAGGTACATTATATTACCAAGCCCAATGCAAATGCCTGCAAGAATGCTACTTAATATCATTTAACTTAATTATCCTCTGATTTGATGATCCTCGTAATGGTAATGTAGTATCACGTTTATCAATTTCGAACCGGCCATCAATGAGACATGTAATTTGCGATAGTATATGATCAATAATTGATAGTTTTCTAGCTTTTAGCTCTTCTAGTGTATATCCAGTCCAAACATAAATAACTAAATCTGGATAAGTTTGCTTGCACCAATCAATTAAAGCCTGAACAGCGATTAAATTTTCATCGCACAAAGGCTCCCCACCTAGAATGCTTAAGCTTCTTTTAACTCCATTTTTGTTTAATTTATCAATAATTTCTTTGATAATCTCAAAGCTAAAATCTTGTCCATAATTGAAATCCCAAGCTTCAGGGTTGTGACATCCGGGGCAATGGAAATGGCAACCCGAAAAATAGACTGAAAGAGAGATACCGGGTGCGGCCGCGGTATCATCCCAATAAATACCTGCGATTTTGCTCATTAGTGTATATGCTCAACTCTATCTTCCGTTTCTTTTTGTTTGCCCCAGTTGAAAGCGTCTTTATAAGAACCGGTAAGATATCCAGTTACGCGCCTTAGTCTTGAAATATTTTTGCTACCACATTCTGGACAAGATTCTCCAATTTCATCTTGATATCCACAGTCTTCACACATATCCAATTTTGTATTAACTGCAAAATATGGTATATCATGATCCATAGCATAATTTACTATAGTCTCAAGCGCGGGAATATTATTCTTTACACCAGAAGGAACTTCTACATACGTAATGCATCCTGCACTAGAATATCCTGTTAGCTGGCTCTCAATATCAATCTTATCAAAGACTGAAATATCGTGCCATACCGGTACATGAATACTATTGGTAAAGTATTCACGATCTGAAACATTTTCAATTTCACCATATTTAGCTTTAAATTTCTTCATTGCTGTATAACAAAGATTTTCGGCCAATTCTACCCTCGATTTCTCGATATTTATTCGGGGTTTAGACTATATTATCATCTTATTACTCTTTTACTAAATAATAAGAGCCTCGTCTTTCGGAATAATTCCTACTCTACTCATTTATTCACATTAGTTTTTCTCTAATGTTATACTTTCGATAGTCGTTAGAGAACAAAACCATTAGTTTCATACTCAGAAAGATAGCGGAAATAATAGCCGCATCTTGGTTTAGTTTTTACACCGTGGTTACATTGATTTAAAATTGCTGTTTTTGTAATATGTAATTGTCTTGACGCTTCGCTAATTGAGCCATATTTTTCAATTAACTTTTTATTCATATCAAAAACGCATACATGAACTGATTGACTATCTTCCCAACTTTTATCGTTTCTCTGTAATCCGTCATCAAAAGCGGATTTAGTATTTTGTGAAACTGTTCCCCATTGTAAATTATTTACGTTGGGGTTTGCTTTGTTATTGTCTAAGTGCATTACTACTGGGTAATTATTAGAATTAGGTAAATAAGATTCAGCTACTAAAATATGAACTCTTCTTTGCTTTTGCCCTTCTGGATACGTGATGCCGCAATATAAGTATCCGTTATGCTTATTTATAAAATTAGCTTTTGGATACATCATATTATTACCATAATCTTTATATATTTTACCACTTGGAGTAATATAATCAGTTTCACTACCAACGATAAGCCGTAACTCTTCTGTAATTTTTTCTTTGGGAATTAGTTTATCTGTCATTTTTCTTTGTGCCATATCGAAGCACCTCCTCCTATATTATTAGTAGTAATGCTTCTATTGAACACCGGTAAAAACTTTTGTTCTAATGATTTTATCCTACGGGATTACCGTGCCAAATAATTGGTTTAGGCTTTCTTATCATCTTATTACGATTGCCCGTTTAACGAGGTAATTTTAACACATAATTACTTATGCGACTCCCAATCTGAAAAATTTAGGAGTATAATATACACCAAAATTTAATTTATATTCTTTCTTAAACTCCGCACATCTATCTTTAAATAGTTGCTCGATCCTTTTAGCTAGTTCCATTCCTTTTTCAGTCGTGTGATCACAGCCAATTAGAATTTGAAGAGTTTCTGCAAGTCCTAACTGTCCAATAACAATAGTACCATGTTTTAATGCTGAGCGAATACCTTCTTCTGGATGATAGCCGAGCATCGTGTTATTTTCATACATGAACTTGGCTGATGCGGGAGACTGCTTACAAATCCACTCGAAGCGTTCAAGTAACATGTCCTTTGCTTCATGAATTTTTTGATCTAATAGAAGCATAAAGTTCTCTACTAAATCTGCTTCTTTCATTATATAATCGTTTTTATCTAGTTTTTCTTTTACTTCCATTGCCAATGTCGGCATAATAATAGTAACGGGACAAATATTACCGCGGCCATCCTTACGTTGGGGATTAACACCAGGTTCTGCATTTATATCTGCGCCATTTGCTGTTCTACAACCCATGGTACTAAAGAACGTTGTTGGATCATTTTTGTCATACCCAGCATTTCCAGACCAATCGATATTAGCATAATTAGGATAGATCCGCTTAGCAGTGGATTTAAGCGCGAGCTGGTATAGATCATAGTTTGGATCGCCGGGTGCGCGATTAATTCCTTTTCCAAGCTGGAAAATACCACATGGAAATATAGGAGTTTTATGATATTTACCTACGCCTTTAATTGAACCTTCTAGTAATGCCTTTATAACCATACGGCCTTCTGGTAATGTACAAGTACCATAGTTAATTGAGGTAAATGGTAATTGATTTCCCGACCTACTTTGAAGTGTATTGAGATTATGATACATTCCTTCAACTGCCTGTTGAAGCTCACGTTCTGTCATTTCTATTGCATATTTTACAACTTCGGGGTGCTCACTTGCTAGACCATCTGTTTCTCCTGGTAAACAAATTGGTTCTAAATCACGGCCTTTATATTCAAAATCTTTCTCCCATAGATAAGGTAAATTTGCTATGTATTTAAGACCATCTTTATAATGCTTCCAATAACTTTTCCTCACATAAGGAACCATTGTCCAATCTAAATGCGTAGCTGAGACGCCACCGAATTGCATCAAAGATTGAAGCTGAAATATAACCGCTACAAGTTGGAAAGCAGTATTAATAGAATTAGCAGGACGGACGTCTGTTTGCCTAGTATTAAAGCCTTTAGCTAATAGATCATCAAACGGAATGCTCAAGCAATTATGCATTCCTACAGCATAAGCACCTAAGTCATGAATATAAATTTCATTATTTAAATGATTTTTTCGCGACATATCTGACATACAGAAATCTAACGCGTATTGCTTCATCATTTCATCTGATGCTTCTCCAACTCGTCCGCCGAACGAATGCTCATCGACATTGGCATTTTGATTTTGAACATTAGCTGCTCTTAATTTTTCACTAATCGAGCGAATAAATTCGTTAGAGCAAGCGCGCATAACGCCATGCTTATATCTATATCGTATGTAAACTTTTGCGACTATGCGGTCATAATCCGTAAGATAGTCTTCAACTAACTCTTGAATATCTTCTACTTTCAAAGGCGTATCTGATTCTTCTGCAATATCATAAATTTCTTTAGCAATTATATCAGCGTATGCTGGTGTTTTGGTGTCTTCACCGTATACTTCTTTTGCGGCTTTAGTAATCGCTTGAATTATTTTAGAACTATCAAATTCTTCGGTTTGTCCAGTGCGTTTAATAATAACCAAAATTATCCCTCCTTATTAAATCCACATATCGGACATATTCCACTATACTGATTAATTAAGGGGTCATGGTGGCATCTAGCTTGATTCTCTTTTATCTTTTCTCGTATCTCAAAAACGTCATTTTTCCTATCCATAGTAGAAAGAGCGACCCTGAGTTCTTCATCAAGCCGCTCTTTTGTTTTCTTAATTTCATTATCAGTCATATTCTCCAAACTTTCCTTTCCTTTAAATTTGCGTAAGATTGTTTGAATAGTCCACTAGCATTTGGGAAATATTTTAAAGCAGTATCACGTTGATCACGCAAGTATGCATTTTTCTTATTGGAGATTTTCCCGCGTCCCTCTAGCCGTTCATCTATTGTAGTATATTTATCAAAAAATTTATCTCCATTTATCCATTTTTCAATTTCCTTTTCGAGATCTTGAATTGGATTTGTGCTACCTTCTGGGTATACGAATTTTATTTTTATGGGGATATCGTTACTCCAAAATGAGTACAATAGATTTATTTTATAAACTAAATCATTATAGTAGTCATAAGAAGTTTTGCATGTACCGCCCAATTCTAAATATACTGTTGATGTTTTTGTTACATCTGCCAAAAATTTATTTTTATACTTTTTTAGCATGAACGCAACATCCGTTAATGGAATATTAATATCTAGTACGAAAGTTGATGCGCGCGAAAACCTATTAAAATTCCGTATTGTAAAATAATCAGCTAACGTCCTACAGTATACTGGATGAATTGGAACAATCATACTTGGATTACGCTTTGCGATATTTTGTAACACATCCTGCCAATCATCGTAGAAAATGTCTCTATCAAACAAATAAATTCTTTTCTTTGCTATTATTGGAGGTATTGGCAATTTGTCATCATTTGCCCGCATACGATAATAGCTATCATCCAGTACATGATTAATTGCTTTTATCTTCGCACCAGCCTGAAAACGTTGCTTTAATATTTCCTTATATACGAATGGCTTTGCAATAGTGTAATCAATTATTTCATTCTCAAAAGGTTGATATTTACCTTTCGTGAAAGCACTGCCACCATAAACTACATTTTCAGCTGCGCGAAAAGCGTCAGGAACATTTATCTCTCTATTAATTTCGCTGAAGAAATAAATTTTATCATAAGCTCCTAATTCAGTTTCATTCAAATCAATTAAGCGACAAAAAGTATTTTCTTCTTGCCGATAATACGTGGCTAATTTCATAATTTCTAGATTGGGGATCATGTAAGATTGAGAAGATTGAAGGTCGTAATCTACCAAGCCTATGATTTTAATCAGCCTCCAATCTTTCCCATTGATACTCTAACGTATCATTATCTGTGCTTATTATTTTCATTATAACTGGATAAATGGACGATTTTGTTTTCCTAGGAATGAAGTTATGATCTCGTCTGATACCTTGGATACGCAGTAATGTCCCGCGCCGGAACCATGATTTCTCCAAGGTATGTTTTTTACCATCTTCTCCAATTTGTGAAATTTGTTTGTCGTATAATGCAAATTGATTTTTATAAATTTTTACTGTCACAACACCTGTAGGAGTAAGTAAAGTAACCAAATTTTTTGACTTCTTTTTATCAATAACTGTACCAATTATCGTATGAATTTTATAAACTTGCACTAAACGACCATCTTTAGCCATAAATTCGTATTCAACTTCTGGCTCTTTTGGCAAATTATTGAAATCGTCAAATTGATCTTGAAATTTAGCAAGTTCGTGATCATGGTAATAAAAATTGAGAGATTCCATTTCCCAACTGCTAATATTACCCATTGCATACTTTTCTTTAACTTCATTATACAATGAACTATTTAATTTTTCAAGCATTTCGCTTTGATGTTCTTTTAGGTAAGCACGCATAGGATCCATCGCTTTTTTGTAAAGATTATCCCAAGTTTTTTGCAGAATTTTGTCTCCATCTTCTGTATAATCGAGACTAAAGTTTCTATCAATAAACTTGATTGCGGCTTCATTTAACAGATAATAAATATCACTTTTATTCGTTTTTAAAAACTTGTTGAAAAGATAAAGTTTTGCATAGAAACTCATAGAGTCTGGAATTAGTTGTTTATTAATAAGCATTTGCATATTCTGTAAATTTAATTTTTGTTTCTTGTCCGCGACTCCATCTAATAGATCTGCCATAATTTCTTCTCGTGCTTTACCTTCTAGTCTATCAAATGAGCCACTCTTTATAAGTTCTATTTTTTGTGTGATATTTAATTTTATTCTGTCAAAACAGTCTTGCATCGAATTATATGGACGATTATCAATAATTTCTTGTATCTTCTCGAATGGTAGACGAGTAATGCCACGCAATCCATACAAAATAACATCTTCTTTGACTTTGGGAGTAAAAGTAACAGAAGATTCATTTATATTTGGCGGATAAACTTTAATTCCATATTCACTATTTAATCTACCGATGGCCGCGGCAATTTTCCCATAATCAATCTTTCGTGCTTTTTTCTTTTTCTGCGCGGACGGCCCTTTATCAATTACAGCGGCTCCCTCTTCCCATTCTTCATACTCTTCATCATCATCGTCATTATTATCATCATCGTCATTATCTTCTACTTCATTTTCTTCATCTATTTCATCATCTTCATATTCTTCGTCATTTTCATTATCTTCATACTTCTGATAATTGACTCCGCCGCTATCAACAATTAGATTTGCTGTATTCCAGAATATCGTTGGATAATGATATGCTAAGTTCATTTCTTGAAGTGCGATTATTGAATAGGCAAGCGTGTGTGAGGCATTGCGTACCACAGTTACTTTCGTAACCCATTTCTGTTGTGGTCTGGACTATCCCATCAATTCTACAATTGTTCAATTAGTAGATTGTCTTTATTATAGTCTCTGAATGTCTTTCTAATAAATTCATATTTACGGCTCATACCATAAGGCTTATCATAAACTATTGCTAATAGTTTTAAGATGTTCTGTTGATCTGCCGTATCGATTCTCCATAGACCTTCTTCGGATTGTGATATTGATAACTCTTTAAAATATAATCTATTTTCTAAAACTTTCTTAATCCATCGTATAAAAGTTTCTGATGCTGAACAGATATAGAAAGCGGGCGCGCCATAACTTGTTGCATAAACGCATCCATCCCCGTCAATAATGCCACGTATAATATATGGCAAATATCTTTCTTCATCTTCTTCTAATGAGACTTCACCAAGTATTTTGCTTTTATTTCTAACAACTCCATAACGGGCTAAATTTTGTACAACTTCTTTACTAGCGAATATCAATCGATGACGAGTTTTATTATGGTCAGGATCATCGTAACTTTTATATCCTCTTCCAGTTACTTTAGAAAGAAATTGTATACAATCTTCGTCTGTTAAGTCTATACCAAGGCTATTCTCATTTATGATATATCCGTCAGTCAGCATTAGTCCAAGAAAATAAGCATTAAAAGAACTATTTATTTTATTAAATTCAATATCATAGTCCTTACGATTTTCTCGTGCAATTTGTATTGCTTCTTTTCCTAAATACTTTTTAACTTTGTCTGTTATAGACTTTTTAGTCTTATATCCGTATTTATCTTGCAATACATGCACAGGTGCACCGCTAAGATATTCTTGAACCATTTGTTTTTCTTCTTCAATAGTATGAAATCTACTACTCACAATCATTTCCTCCGTATATATATTATCCGGAGAAAGTCTATTTAATTTATTAGAAATTTCACTGCGTATGATTATCCAATCCTTTATGATGTTACCATACCGAGGCCGTTATACCTCGCCGCATTTGTATCACTACAAATGTTTGGTTATAAAGGCTCTAAGGAACTTCCCGCAATTTAAAAGATTTTCTTTGTATATTCTACAAAGGGTCCGTTGAACCCATAGCCTCTACTCATCGCAATCTCGACTCGCCAAACGTACTTACAAAACTTCTCGCTTAATCCTTGTTCCTTTACTCTCGCGAAGAATTCGTTCGTAAGCTTTTCATAATCTTTTGGCGCCTTTTTCGCGATAGCTTTTCTCAATTTATCGCTCCATTGCAAATCCCAGCCGCCGCATTCTGGCAATTGAACTAACTTCATGAATTGTTCCTGTGTTATCGATAAGCCATTAGTTATATCTAATTCCTTATGCAATAATTTTCTTTCATTATCCGTAAGTCCATAAGAAATCATTTCTTCATCCCAAGCATTTGGGTTTTCGCGAAAACGAGTATATTTATCGATAGGAGCTTCAGAATTTTTATCTGGCGCCATAAGCCGAATAACGGAATTAAGTGCCGCAAGATCGTCAACCGTTCGCGGCTTAGTCAATGCGATACCGCGAACGCCACTTTGTTGCTCCATTTGAAATAATGATATTATTTTATGATTTAATACCATATCCCACATTTTAGGATCAGTTCGCTCAATTTGATAAACGTTTAAAACACTTTCATATGTTTCTCTTAATGTTTCTTTTGGCGTTATATATCCATTTTCAATAAGTAGTTCAAGCGTTGTTTGAACTTTATCCGCGGCTTCAATTGAGAGTAAGTCCATCTTAATCATTGAAACTGCTTCGAGATCATGTAGCTCGAATTGAGTAACAATTGTATCATCTGGCGCGCGCATTAACGCTGCAGATTCTGTGAAGTCTTTATCAGTAAAAACGACACCGCCTGCGTGGATGCCAGTTCCGCAAATTAACCCTTCGATCTTGCTCGCAACGTCCCACAATTTATCATACTTATTTATCGCATTAATAAAAGTTTGATTAGGCGCGATGCCTTCTTTCTCATCACCATAATACATTTGCTTTAATGTATAAAGTATTCCACGTTCTTCCGTTACTAGTGATGAGATATAACGTGCTTCGCTATCATCAATTTTCAGGCCTCTCGCGGCTGTTAGAATTGCTGATTTCGATTTCTCTAATCTAAAAGTCGCCACGTTGGCCATACGGTTTTCTCCGTAAACCTTCCGTAAATGTTGTAAAACTTGGCTTCTCTTTAAGCCAGAGATATCAACATCCACGTCAAGCACTGAAACGCGTGCTGAATTCAAAACGCTTTAATCCTCAGTCACCTGAGGAGCAGACTATCTCTTGCTCTCATAATATACTTTAAAACCTAAATAAGTTCCTTGTTTCTTTCCTTGAGCATATTCATTAATGTATATTCTTACATTACGCGGATTCTTACTTTTAGAATATCCATTGGATATTAACCAGACTGCCGCGTCTTTACTGCTAGGAAAGATTAGGATTTGGTTATCTTTTTCTAATACTATATTGTCAGGAGTTTTTTGTTGTCCTTGAGTATATCTTTTAACTCCAGCACTATTTAATATACGGTCAATCGTACTATGATCGCATCCTATTAATTCTGCTACTTTTCTCGCAGATTTTAATTTATGATATTGCTCTATAATATCATCAACATCCCATTCATATAATGGAGTTGCTCTTCCGCCTAAAGTAGAATTATATCCATCATAATAGCTATTATAATAACTAATCCAATATTTTTCTCGTTCATCTACGAATTCATTTTCTACTTGCTCTACTTCTTCAAATGAAAAATTTTCAATTCCATATTTATTGAATGCTTGATATAAGCTTAAATGAGAAAAATAAGGCTTATTATAATTATGTCGATGTTGATTAAATCTCTGCTCTAAAACTTTTATCGTTTGACCAATATATTTTTTACCATTTAACTTATTTTCGATTTTATAAATATATCCCATAAACATCACTCCTTAAGTGAATATTTTATGAGAGCCCTCGCGCTTCGGATGGTAGCATCTCCATCCTACTGGGTTACACTCATCACCCATAGTCGTTACACCCCGAATACCTATCGCTGGCCCTCCAATGATAGGTAATCTGGCACGGTATTGACTTTATTAAAAAGTTTTTACCGTTAGCAAAATTTTTTTATAAATTTCACACCGCTTGCTAGGCGTTCACGAGGTTTATTGTAACTATGTCGCCATAGTTAGGAGGCTATTGAATCGGTTAACCTCCAGGGGTACGTGGGAGTCTTTTCGCGTAAACAGTTAATCTGGATTATGTCTAATAAGTAAAGTAGAATAAAGCCGCCGCCCGATCCTCGAGCTGGCATTACTATCGTTCCAGCATTCCAACATTCATCGATAATCCTTTGAAGGTTAAGAAAGTATGCTGACCATCGCGCGTTATTAACAATACTCGAGTCCCACGTCATCTTTAAACATTCATTAATCGCGTGATATGCTTTCTCATTATGTAAATCTTCATGACTTTTCAGACCATCGATTAACGCTAATACGAATTGCTGATCTGCATAATATTCAGAATGGATAAAATGATTCAATTCTGGCATTAACTGCGCATAGTAATTCTTTTCTTCTCCGGAATGCTCATTAAACATTCGCCATGGAAGATTCGGAATCTCAAGCGGCTTGAGAATCGAAAAGTCCTCACACATATCCTTTAGCTTACAAATATTATCATATGCTAATTGTAATTCTTCTTCCGTAAGATATGGGAAGAAACTTCTAATTTCTTCATCCGTCATCATGTAGGTTGTCGCATAGAAAGAGGCCGTTTCGCGCTCGTTCTCCTGCGCTTTCAAGAACGTTGAATGAATGAAAGCATCTTCCGGTCTTCCGTAATGGCTATCTGTTGTAATAATATATGGAATATCCAATTCACGACTTATTTTAAGTAAATGCTTATTAACGAATATTTGTTCCTTGTTATTTGATGGTTGCATTTCTAGAAAGAAATTTCCTTTACCGAAAATCTCTTCGATATATACGCACCATCTTTTTGCAGTTTCATAATATTCTTCATCTTGCGTTTCCATATACTGTAAAAGAAAACGGTCAAGCTGAGACCCAAGACACGCACTACTTGCGATTAAATGTCCGGGATTTGGCTTTACAATATCCTTTAAATCTTGATAGTAGGTCGGCCGCCTTCTTAGTTTATGAGTTATATATGATCTCTTCCACGCTCTTGTAGATAATTCACAAATTTGCTTGTATCCAATTATATCTTTACAGATAAGAATAAAGTGAAAATATCTATCTCTCGTTTTGTCAAAATTTTCTGCATTTAAACCATTTCTAGTCAGATAAATCTCATTACCTCGTAGAACTTTGAAATCAGGATGCTCTTTTTTAACTTCTTTATAATATTGTTCTGCTTTAATATAACTAGAAATTGTTTCATGGTCTGTTATTGCAACAAATTCATGACCTAATTTAATCGCTAAATCGATTAGTGATTTGACTGTATTTATACAGTCACGAAGAGTTTCATTACTATGATCGGTATGATTATGCGCGGAACCTGGATATCTATTTCTTCGAATAAATACCACTCCCTTTGTTATCTTTTCTTTATTTTATCACAATTTTAGATATGAATCAACTAAAACTCATATCTACTTTTATCATACCCTAGCTCATAGTCATTAATAAAGCCTTGAACAGTGGTGCGACCGCCCCAGTTATTTATATTTGCTTTAAAGTAAATAGTTAATAACTTATTTTGACTATTCATAATCTTCTCCACAAATTCAGCATCCTTAAAGCGAATATAATCAATCCCATTGTAAGTAATGCGTAAACTATCTTTGTTCGTGCCCATAGGGAATAGCGTCGCATTCTTTAATGGAATTTTCTCAACAACAAATGTAGGCTCAGTAACACCATTTCCATAATAATCAGCATGACTTGCCAATGCATATAGTAAATCATTGATGTCTTCGTCTGCCTTAAAAATGTAATCAACTAAGTAACAATTATCAAATGCATCCGGCGCGAAACTCTTATTCATATACTCAAGCAATGCGGGAACTTTTGATGCCGCGATGCCTATGCCGGCTGCATTAGCATGCCCGGCAATTAGAGAGAACAAATGTGTTTGCTCTAGTACAGGCTTCAACTGTGGCAGGTCTTTAAAGTTCCCATTATTCCGTAAGGAACCGCGTAGTATTCCATCATTATCTCGCCGCACGATAAAGCATGGCTTATTGTATTTCGTCACAATATTTTGCGCAATTAAGCCTGTCATTTCGTTGGGGATATCATCTGATTTAGAAATTTCGACAATAATTAAATTATTTTTATCTAAACCCTTATTCTCAATTTTTCCGACAATTGTTTCAATTGCTTTTTCTTTAATGCGGTCTTGCCGCGCTTTTACGTTTTTCGCTGTGCGCGCGGCCTGCTCAGCTGCAGTTTCAATGTCTCCAGGCTTAGCACCGCGTTTTGTACTTTGTAACTGCTTATCCGGATCAGTTAGTGCATAGAATAAAACTCTCTTTTCTTCCATACTGCCGACTCGTACAATAGCATTTACAAGCGGTACAATGTAAAAAGCAACATCAATTGGAGTGAGAGAGTACGGCGGGTTCGCGCGTTCCTTTAATGAAAAGGCTTGTTCGGCTATTAGCTCTTGAAGCCCTCCGTTCTTTATATGTTTTAATCCTTCAACGATAATATAACGCGTTTCTGGATCACCTTGGAACATAACGTCTCCAATATTACCTACTGCGGCAAGGTCAATGTAATCTTTACTATAAGATACACCTAACTTGTCATCTAGTACATTACAAAATCTGTAGGTAACTCCAGCCCCACAAAAATCCTTATTTGCATACTTTGGAGAAAGTTGATTATTGACTACAATAGCAGTTGGACAATCGTTTACAATTGGTGCGCCTTTTGTATCGTACATTTGTTCATGATGGTCTAAAGCAATTACATCCGTATTACATTTATTCAGAATCCAAAAATATCTAATATCATAACTACCCGCATCGGGAAGAACAACTAGATCGAATTTGCCTCCGCTAACTTGCTCTATAATATCACTTAAACCGTGTCCTTTACCTTCATGTACAACGAAGTCTAAATTGATAGTATTATCAAAACGCTTTAAGTAATTCCATAAAATTGCAGAAGAGCAATAACCGTCGTCATCGCAATCTACTACTATGCAAATTTTACTTTTCTTTTGTATATGTTTAATAAGCAGGTCGGCCGCGGCCTCAATGTTTTCTAAATCATATGGATTGTTTTCACACTGAGCACTAGGTTTTACATAACTAGATGGATCTTTAACTCCGCGATCCTTCAGAATATCGATAATTGCTTGCTTTGGATCTTTACTAAAATTTTCCTTTAACTTATATTCCAAAATACTTCACCTTATTTTTACCCTTGTTTTGTATAATTGTTCAAAAACTTCTTTGCCTCTATCAAAAGGAGAATCTTTTTCTTTTAATAGATTATTATAATCCCATATATATGAAAACGAAGCTAAATTCGTGTATTTCTTGCACATTGATTCTATCTTATTTCGATACTTTGTCGCTTTTTCATCCCAGCAATTGGTATACTCTTTGTCGAACGCAACTGTTATTTCATTTACTCCTAGATAATCAGTGAGTAAGCTGATATGATATTTGTTAAAGTTCGAACCGCAACATGCTACTGTATTTGCATACTTACCATAATATACACTATCTAATAAAACAGACTTTTCCCCTTCTGCTATTATCGCAGAGCGTCTTGTACGTATTCCCGCAGCATGCTCATATATACCATACAAATTAAATTGTAATGGATGAGTATACATTATATCTCCAATCTGAAGAGGCCGGTACTTTCCAAACTCCTCTATTTCTTCTGGGTTAAGGGTTCGCGCGCGAATGCCTACTAAACGATTATCAATATCAAAATGCGGAATTATAATTTTATTTTGAGCTATTGAGAATCCGATATTGAATTTATCCATTACTTCCCTTGTAATGCCTTCGCGCAACCAAGTCGGATGATAATATTTTGTGAAATAAGTAAGAATCTTTTTTGGATATTCCTCTAGTTGAGGAATATTATTCGAGTATCTATATTTATCAATATCATAAAGATAAGAATAGTTTTTAGTTGTAGAAACCGTATTAATATGCTTTAAACATTTCTTAACATATTCTTCTGCTTCTTCATCGCTGATATTTAAGTTGCTATTAATCCACATAAACTTCTGATACAACTTAAATATCGTCATGTTTTCATTGCACTCAGTATAACAATGAAAACTTTTATTTTGCTGATACCAATATAACTTCATCGACTCCGCTTCTTCCAACGGATTATGACATATGGTAGGACAAACGAGATAACCTTTCTCATTATTAACTATAATTTGATCTACTCCCAAGCTTTCAAGAAAGAACTTCACGTCCTCTAATGTTATAGAATTAAAAATATCTCTTTTCGAGACTCCTATATAATCAAGTTCTGGATCTTGCAAACTTAAGCTAGTAATCATACTGAATCCTTCCACCTGTCAATTTCTACTTCTTCTGAAGTTTTATACAACGTTAGTGGTTCCATTAAAGGTTGATTATCCGCATTGGTTATAAATAAATCTTTCCGATAACCTGTTCCAAGATGGATATTAGTCCAGATACGAACATTTTTATAGCGGCCACGCCGCATTTTATAGATATCAATTACATGCGTAGGTCGATAACTTATTTCATTTATATATTTTGCATCAATGAGTCCGCTCCTCACGCCCGTCCTCAATGATGGAAGGATCTCTTCCCACATTTTTTCGGACACGCGCGTCATTACGTAACCCATATCCGCTTTATCACTTATGCTCTTTGCCGTAAACTCCATTATTACTAATGGCACTGACTATTTCTTACTCATCATATGATGAGAAACCCGTTTCCGATAGTGTACCAATAACTACCGTACTCTCCAATTACGGAGATAGTCGATACATCGCTAAAAATTTTTTTATCTACGATTGTTACAAATATCATTAATAGTAGTGCGACTAATCTGTTCATTAAAAAAATGATAAATTTCGGCACAGGTCATTTTTTTTATATCATACATTTCTTTAATCTGTGCTATCAATTCTTCTGAGTATTTTATACGAGGATGAGGATTACTTTCAAAGACTTCTGGCATTACATGTTTCCAAGTCTTTCCGTGCCACATTCTTTGGAAACCTGCATATGACATTCTATCTTTAAAATGTTCTTCCCAGACGTCTTTACTTCTTTTTCCTTCCTTATACCACTGGCGGCATTGCCTTACTTCTTCTTCTTTAAGCTTTGCTCTACCGTGCTCTTCCCCTTTATGGATACTCTTTTCGCTGGGGACATCTCCGCCTAACGTTTCATTATATCCATTTTTATACGTATCTAATTCAGCTATCCAATAAATTTCTCTTTCTGGTAGCTTATCTTCTTCGCACTCTTCTATTATTTGAAAAGAAAAGTTGTCTCGGCCATATTTTCTCATTGCTTTGTATAAGGCCTTATCTAAATCATCTTTTCTTTTAGAATTATAGCTCTTGCTATAATGATCTGACCATCTTTTTAAACAATTTTTAGATAGCCCAACATATTTTTTACCATTAATATTATTTGTAATAACGTAAATTCCAGATATTTTATCCATAATGTTCTTACTCCTTTCAGCGCTATTGCGCTCATAGGATAAGTATTTTTGTGATAATAAAATATCTGTAAAAAATTTTTCATGACACGAGATTATCCTAAAAATTTTTCAGGACTTCCTCGTTAGCTCTATTTCTAGAACCCCGCTGGTGAGGCGGATAGGGATTTTTGGGGCGCAACTACAGGTACCCCTTATACACGTTTCGTCTTTGAACGCGCCGTCATTCTCCATACCCTTCGCGTTAACCTGCGTTCCGGTAAAGAGAAATACATTATAATCTTTAGCTATTTGCTTGAGCTGATTAGCCATCATCATTAGAATGCTATCTTCTCGCAAATTATTTTTTGAAAACTGATTCATCATGCTGGCAGTTGAATGAATATAGTCAAATGCAACATATTTTACATCTTCAACAGTTACATACTTTTTAATAGTAGCTTGTACATTTGTGAGATTTGGATCGCTTATCTCCTCAATAAAAAAATAGCCACTATATCTTTCAATAATTTTTGCCGCAAATTTTACTCTAGTTAATTCTCCAAATTCATATTTGCCAGTCAAAATATGATCTTCATCGACCCCGGATAAATAAGCTAACATTATTGTCTGTAACTCTTGCTTATCCATCTCGGTTACAATGAAGAGAACTTTTCTTGGCTCACGTATTGACCCATCTTGTAAAGTTTCGTAAACAAAAGTTTTCTTATCATGCGACCATCGCGCTGGATACGCTAAACGGCACATATCAAATATAAATGTACGAGACTTACCGCCTGATGTACTAGAGGACTTCAAGAACATACATCCTTTTCGCGCACCACGGCAAACGCTACTAAAAATTTCACCTTCTAGTTCTGGTCCAATACTTGGCTTTGTTTGTAGCTCTTCAATTAATTCGAATATGCCTTCCGCGGGATCGCCTTGGGATTTGCCGCCATTCAGATATTCGTTACGTATGATATTATAATTACTTTCTATAGAATTCAAGATATCTTCCATAGAAGATTCATCAAAACGTTGCTGAATTTTAACTGCTTTTAATGGATCATCTATATCTTTGTCTTCAATATAAAATTCACTAATATCGTACTTCTCTTTTTGCAGACGTCTTAGAAGCGAGCATTTCTTCAAGCGTGTATAATACATTTTAAAATTACTTAATTCCGCAAACTCGTATGCGGCTTTTAAAAATTCCAGGCCACCATTTTGCTTATAAATAATCGCGCTATTTTCATGTCTGTCTACTTCTTGATCTACTTCAATTGGAGATAAGGTTGTCGCACCTTCAGTATACAATTTTTTTATAACAATAAAACAAATGCGTATAACTTTTATATCAAAATCATTTGGATTAATATCTTGATATTCTAGAAAAAGTAATGGATTCTTCATTAAACAGCCAATAACTTGGCGATATGCCATTTTATCTGATAATGTCATTAATCATCCAACCAATCATCTGGATTTAGTTGCTCTACTTTTTTCTTTGACTCCTCATTAATTGAGACAACTGTCTTCTCCTGCTCTGTATTAATTGCCCGTATAAAAGAATTTCCCTGTGATTCTCGCATACGTTTATACTTCAACATTCTATCTACTGTTGGCGGTGTTACCAGACACAATGATTCTGCTAAAATTTTCTTATTCTCTACATGATAAATATATTCGAGACAATCAACAATTGTCTTGTCCGTATATCCGTACTTTTCACGTAAACGCTTTCGCTCGGTCCAGATTCGTGGCCCAGGGTTTTTTAATCCAAAAATTTGCGATACTTTTGCCGCGAACATTTCACGACTTTGCTTTTCTTGCAAGCAATCGCGACAATACCAATGCATAGTTACGCCTTGCCCAGAATATTGAACTAATTCGGTGCGGCGAAATTCTTGCTTGCATCCATAACATTTAAGAGTTATTTTCACAACATCACTCCTATTTTGATCTAGGATTATTATACAATAAGTTGGAAAAAAGGTCAAATAAAAAAGACCACAGTTGTGGTCCTATACTTACATCAGTTCTTTCATCTCATCGACAAATAGTTCAACTAAGTCGGCTTGAGACGGGACTGC
>JAGBLL010000115.1 GCA_017635465.1 Bacilli bacterium | reverse complement strand
GCTAATATATCATTTTTTTCGTTCTTTTTTGGTAAAGCTTTATTATCTACTTCTATTGGTATGTAATCATTTATTTGACCAGCTAGCATCAATCTCATAGCGATAATGATGTTCATAATTTTATCTGGTGGTTTTGGCTTAATTTGTCTTACTTTATCTAAATCTTCTTTTTTAATTGATTTAGCCAAGGTCATACAGTTGTCCATAATAGGTTTGAACTTATTCAATTCAGCTTGACATTTAGCACTTTCTTCTTCTATTTTGGCTTTCATTTCTGTTACTTTCTTTTCTTCTTCCTGAGCGATTTTACTTTCACCTCCGACAATTTCGGCTTTTGATTGGGCGACTTTATTCTTCGCTTCTGCTTCGACTTTGATTTTGGAAATCTCTACTGATTTAACTTCTAATTCTTTTTCAAGGTTAGCAATTTGTTCTCTAGCGGCTTTTAATTTATTAAGACCTGATTCTAATTTTTGTTTATTATCTAAAATAACATTTACTTTTTGTTTATACATTGAACCAAATAATTTAAGCAATTCCAAAAATGATTTAGGTGTGATATAAGTATATCTTCTATCAGCCTCGAGCATGTCTTGTGATTTTAATCCTACAATATTGAATGAAGAAGGCATGAATTTAACAACAGCTTCGAAATATTCAGCTTCGGCTAATTCTTCGAAGTCTTTCTTGAGTTGTTCTCTAGCGACTGAGGTCAAAGCTTCTTCGGGCCATGGTTGGAACCAATCTATAACAGTACTATTAATAATAGAAGGGAATTTTCTTGCTTTGTTTCTTAAATTCTCCCCTGGAGAGAAGCATAAACAAACATGTAAGTTTTTCTTGATTCTTCCAATGAAGAAATTCCATACATCTTGCATTGTACCATTTTTGACGTTCTGTTTTACTTTGTTATAAATAACTTCTTTATCATCAGGACTAAATAAGTCTTGAACATCACCTGAAGAAAGTAAATCGTTTACAAGTACCATGAATTTCTCATCGATTATTTGATTTTCGGTTAATATGAAAAGAAGACCAGTATCATCACTAAGACCGGTTTTATTATACATTTTTTGTAAATCATCCTTAAATGAATTTAATCTATAATCACTTGAAATTGTTATCATGTAATTATCATATTGACATATAAACGCGGATAATTTGGATAAAGATTGCTTACCGGAACCTCCGACACCAACAAGCATTGAATGTCCAGAAGGCTGAGAAATTATACGAGTAATTCTACATACGTGTTTAACTGCGTCATCGAAAAGGACCAAATCCATTCTTGTATTTGACTCATTATATTCAGCTAAAGCTTGACTTGCTTTTTCTTTTACATCACTTAATTTATTTGCCATATCATATACACTATCTAAATAACCACCGACGAAACGACAGAAAATAATAGGCTCGGATTTCTCAGTTAAATATTTACCTAAATTGAATTTACCACCGAAAGCAATTTTTATGACTTCTCCTCCCAATTCAGCTCTTAAAGTATTTAAATCTTTAACAGATACTAATCTATCTCCGTAAACACGTTCGCATTCATGTATCCATAATTTTGCCATTTTTTCTGGTTCTTTGAATTTTTCCACTGTTGACATAAGAATACCTTGGAATACTCCAGTAATATGACGTATATTAAATTCATAATGGAAGTTGATAGCTGATTTTTTGAATTTGGCAAATACACATTTGTGTAACTTGATAATACCTGCGACTAAGCCTTTACTAAGTTCTTGAATATTAGCACCGAATTGCTTTAAATGTCCGTCTAAGAAGAACTGGAATATAGTTCTTATGGAATCATCAGAAGGGAAAGGAATTGAGCAAATCCAGAAATGACGTTGCAAACGAGGATTGATATTAAATGACCCTGCGGTTGGATTCATTGAAGCTATGAATTGAATATTTAAGAATTCCATAAGTTCCATCTTTTGACATTCGTAAATGTGTTTATAATCCATGAATTGACGTACTAATTCAATTGCATTTTGGGTTAAACAACTATCTAATTTTTGCATGTTCAAATCATCGATGAAAATTGCCATTAATTTAGGGTTTCCTTTTGGTACGAAAGTTCTTTGTGAGAATTTTTCAGTATTTTGAATAAGAACATTTTGCATTACATAAGTATCAGAATAATAGTTGAAAGCAACTGAGACATAAGTAAACGAATTAGTTTTTTCGTTTCTTTTCCTATTTGATTCTAACATACCATTGGCTATTTGAGTCTTTCCACAACCGGCCATTCCTATCAAAAGTGAAGGGTGACCAACATCTAAAAGTTTTTCCATCAATTCAGAAACGGATACTGTTTCACTTGTTGGTACTGTTATATATTTAATATTTTCACCAGGTTTATATTCAATTTCCTCAATTTTTTTAGTCCATTCTTCGAATCTTGGATTTTCTGGATCCATTATAACAAAGTAATCAAAGACTGTTCCCTTAGGTGGAATTTTATATTGTTTGAAATTTTGTCTAAACCAATCTGAGAAATTACGTTTGAAATCAATACCATCTTTATCTGTAAGGATTCCTCCCATAGACCATATAGCTGCAAAGCAGAATAAGAG
>JAGBLL010000114.1 GCA_017635465.1 Bacilli bacterium | reverse complement strand
TTAAAAACTGGGCAAAACTATAGTCAATCTATCTCTGATTAGTGCTTAAATCAGTGAATATTTTAAAACTTTATCTAAGATACAGTTTTTTTCGTCGTGGACTTTAAGAAAAAAATACTTGATAATTGTAGGTATGAAAACCATTTTTAAGAAAAGTCTTATTCTTTTAGCAACCACTCCTTTTATCATGGGAACTTCTGCTTTAAAAGTTGTTCATGAGCGATTATATAAAGACAGTGAAACAACATACCTAAGAGAAGAAGTAATTGGAGATTACGCTTACTATTATTTCGACTTGTTCAATAAGGGCGATGGTTTCATTAGTTATGTCTATTTTAGTGCTGACGATTCTTCTAATAACGTTCAGTTAGATGATTACTTTTATCTTTTTGATAACGCTCTTCTTGGACCAAATACGCATCAAGAGGTGGCATTCAAAGAAGACTACTTACTTGATAAGCCAGAAAAGGTCCGTTCTAAAACATATGGTTATAATGATATAGATGATAAGTTACAAGTTAATGGCAGCAAAAGCATTACTTTTTCAAGCAGTGGTGTTGACTATTTTTCTTATACAATTGATATATATTTACAGGGTGAGCGCGTTAGCAATTATCGTTATGGTGTAGTTGCACAATTAACGTATGAGAGTTCAACTTATTATGTAAAAATCAACGAGAGCAGTGCTTTCACTTTTAGCACTAAAGAGAAACTCGATTTAACAAAGTTAACTCTCGGAAATATTGCTGTTATTAAAAGCACGCCAAACCGATCAGTTGATGAAACCTTAAACATATTTTTAGGTATTTTTCTCATAGTCTTCTTTATAGTTGTTCCTTTAACCGTTTTCTTAGCAATTTTCATTCCTGCTAGATTAAGAAGAAAAAGAAGAAAAATGAGAATGCAACAGGTAAAATAATCAATGGACTCTGAGGAAAACTTAAACGGAAATAGTGAAAGCAACGAGCGCTTTGTTGTGGCTTATCGCGGTGATCCGCGAGGAATTCTAACTTTTTATATTATTTTGTTTTCCACTTTATTAATTGGCAGTCCATTAAACACTATTATTGCCATCAATTCCAAATTATGGGTACTCCTGTTTTTCGCTCCAATTGAATTATTTTTAGTTATTGTGCTCATATGTAAATTTATTCAAGTTGGAATTAATTCCAAAAACCATAATGAATGCCTTATCTTTGATTATGAAACACGCAATTTCATTGCCTACACAATTAGAGGAAAAGAAGTAATTATTAAAGATAAGGATTTTATCGCTGTGAAAGATAATTTTTCTTCAGACTTTATATTGAAATTAACATATCGTTTGCCAAATGGAAAAAATAAAAAACTCTCGCTTGGATATTGCGAAAACCGCCAAACTTTAATGGAAAGATTAGATAAAGTTTTGCGCTAATTTTACTATCAAAGCAAGCATCTACAGCCGATTAACGGTTGTTTTCTATATATCCTTATTATAAATAAATATTAATTTTTAGCAGATAACGCTTGACAGTGCTAATATTTTCGTTAAAATGTAGTTAGCACAAAAAGAGATAGAGTGCTAAAAAGGAGGAGAAAACCATGGCGCTTAACCGTAGTGATACGATCTTAAAATACATCGTTGAATACTTTATTAAGAACGCACAACCAGTTGGCTCTCATACCCTCATCGAAGAATATAAACTTCCATATTCCTCTGCGACAATTAGAAACGAAATGTTCGCATTAGAAAAAATGGGACTTATTGAAAAGACACATAGTAGCAGTGGTCGAGTTCCTTCCGCTCAAGGATATCGTTATTACTGCGAAAAGCTTAGAGATGGTGCCGTTAACGAACAACTCAAAAACAGCATTCAAACTGTTCTTGACCAAAAAGTTAAATCCATCGACGCTGTGATTAAAGAAAGCTGTGAGATTTTATCTCATATGACAAACCTCGTCACCGTGGTCATGGGTCCAGATGAAAATAAAGAAAAATTAGCGTCTATCCAAATGGTGCAAATATCTGATAACACAATTACCGCCATCTTCGTGACCGATAAAGGCTATGTCGAAAACAAAACCTTCATTGTTCCTGAGAATTTAAAAGCGAGCGAAATCGTTAACTGTGTTTCCTTACTAAACGATAGATTAAAAGGCACACCAATCGTCGAACTCGTGGAAAAAACAGAAGCCCTTAAACCAGTATTAAATGACTACATCGTTGGTCATGACCTAGTTTACCAAGCTTTGCTTGAAACATTCATGAGATTCGCTAGTGACCGTTTATCCCTCTATGGTAGAGACGAATTATTCTCTAGAGAAGAATATCGTAACGACACAGAAAAATTAGAAAAAGTGTTTAAGTTATTAAACGATCAACAACTTCTTAAAGAAGTCAAAGAAGAGATTAAAAATGATGACGAAGACCGCATCATTCGTATCGGTGATATCGAAGGTAATCCTGATGTCTCAATGGTGACCGCGAAAATTGACTTAGGCGAAGAAGGTAATCGTGCGATTACATTATTAGGACCAACAAGAATCGATTATGACCAAGCATTATCCGCTTTGGAATACATCGCTGAAACATTAACCGATTACTTCAAAGGATTAAACAACAAAGGAGGTAAAGGTGATGCCTAAAGAAAATAAAGAGCAAATAAAAGAAGAAAAAAATAAAGATAAGAAAAAAATCCAGGAGTTAGAAGAACAACTCGAAAAGGCTAAAGCCGATGTGGAACATTGGAAAAATGAATACTACAGAGCTTACGCTGATACAAAGAATCTTCGCAATAACTTAGAAAAAGAACAATCCGATATTAGAAAATATCGCGCAATGGGCTTTATCGAAGAATTGCTTCCAGTATTAGATAGCTTCCATGTCGTTCTTGAAAACGAACCACCAAGTGAAGAAGTTAAAAACTACTTAGTGGGCTTCCAATTCATCTACCGTAACATGGTAACCGCCTTAGAAAATGAAGGCGTTAAAGAAATCGCTCCAAAAGTGGGAGATAAATTCTCAGATAAGAACATGGATGCCGTTGACGTCACTGAGCAAGAAGGGGAAGAAAACCTCGTTACAAAAGTGTACGCGAAAGGCTACGAATTACATGGACGTCTCATTAGACCAGCAAGAGTCTCAGTGAGCAAAAACAAAAAAGAAGAAAAAGAAACTAAAGAGGGCGTCAAAGGCGACGCCTAATAGGAGGAAATAAATTATGGCAAAAGAAATTATCTTAGGTATCGACTTAGGTACCACAAACTCAGTCGTCAGCTATTTACAAGCTGATGGTACAGTCAAAGTTATCCCAAACCCAGAAGGCACAGTGACAACTCCTTCCGTCGTTGCTTTTAAAGCAAATGGTGAAGAAATCGTCGGTAACGCTGCTAAAAGACAAGCTGTTACAAACCCAGATACAGTCTCATCTATTAAGAGAATCATGGGCAGTGCTGAAAAGGTCAACATTAAATGTGTGAACAAACAATTCACCCCACAAGAAATCTCCGCTAAAATCTTAGCGTACATGAAGAAATATGCAGAAGCGCACTTAGGTCATGCTGTGCAAAAAGCAGTCATTACCGTTCCTGCTTACTTCAACGATGCCCAAAGACAAGCAACAAAAGATGCTGGTCAAATCGCTGGCTTAGATGTCGTTCGTATTATTAATGAACCAACCGCCGCTGCGTTAGCCTATGGCTTAGAAAACGATAAATCTGAAAAGATCTTAGTCTTCGACTTAGGTGGTGGTACATTCGATGTCAGTATCCTTGATATCGGGGATGGCACATTCGAAGTTATTTCTACCGCTGGTGATAACCACCTCGGTGGTGATGACTGGGACCAAGTCGTTGCTGATTGGATCAAAGCCCAAATCAAGATTCAATCTAACGTTGATATCACAGATAAAGGTTCCTTACAAAGAATTAGAGAAGCCGCTGAAAAAGCCAAAATTGAACTCTCTGCTTCTATGGAAACAGTTATCAGTTTACCATTCATTAGCATGACTTCTGCTGGCCCAGTTAACTTCGAAGTCACATTAACACGTGCTAAATTCCAAGACTTAACAAGACATCTATTAAATAGATGTGAAGAACCAGTGAGAAGAGCTTTAAGCGACGCTCATATGTCTGCTTCTGAACTCAACCAAGTCTTACTAATCGGTGGTTCTATCCGTATGCCAGCCGTCCAAGAATTAGTCGCTAGATTAACAGGCAAGAAACCAAACTTATCCGTTAACCCAGATGAAGCTGTCTCTATCGGTGCGGCTTACCAAGGTGGTGTTGTCTCCGGTGATGTTAAAGACGTTGTCTTATTAGATGTCACTCCATTAACCTTAGGTATTGAAACCTTAGGTGGTGTCATGACTCCATTAATCAATAGAAATACCACAATCCCAACCACAAAGAGTCAAATCTTCTCAACCGCTGCGGATAATCAACCAGCTGTTGACATCATGGTTTATCAAGGTGAAAGACCAATGGCCCATGATAATAAATTATTAGGTCACTTCCAACTTAACGGCATTAAACCAGCAAGACGTGGTGAACCAAGAATTGAAGTCACATTCTCAATCGATGTTAACGGTATCGTTAAAGTTTCCGCTAAGGACTTAGATACACAAAAAGAACAAAATATTACCATCTCTGGTAGCAATGGTCTTTCTAAAGAAGATATCGATAGAATGGTCAGAGAAGCCGAAGAACACGCTGAAGAAGATGCCAAACGTAAAGAAGACATCGAACTCAAGAACAAAGCCGAATCCATGATTAATGACATCGACATTGCTATGCAAGAAAAAGGTGCTTCTATGGATCCAGCCCAAAAAGAACAAACACAAAAATTACGTGATGAATTAAAGACTGCCTTAGACAATAACGATATGGCAACCTTAAAAGCACGTATCGGTGAACTTGAACAAGCCGCTGCCTTCATGCAACAACAACAAGCTAATGCTGGTGCTGGTGCTCAACCAAACGGCCAAGCTGACGCTCAAGGTACCGCTGGTACAAATCCAGATGATGTGGTCGATGCTGACTTCACCAAGAAAAACTAATTAATTATTACAAATATTTTCAAGCAATGGGGGCCTTGCGCCCCTAATTGCGTGAATAGAAAGGAATATCATGGCAGAGAAAAGAGATCTTTATGAAACTTTAGGCATTAATAAGAGTGCATCTAAAGATGAAATCAAGAGTGCTTATCGTAAACTCGCTAAAAAGTATCACCCAGACAATCATGAAACTGGTGATGCTGATAAATTTAAAGAAGTCCAAGAAGCTTATGACATTCTTTATGATGATCAAAAGAGATCAGCCTATGACCAATTCGGCTTTGCCGCATTTGAACAAGGTGCTGGTCAACCAGGCTCTAATCCGTTTGAAGGTGGATTCGGCTTTGGTCAAGATATGGATTTAGGAGATATCTTCTCTTCATTCTTCGGTGGTGGTCGTCGTCAACAAAGAGCTAATAATGGCCCAAGACGTGGTAACGACGCAATCGTGAGAGTTAAAGTCGATTTCATGGATACAATTTTAGGCCGTGATATCGAAATACCATTAACAGTAGATGAACAATGTTCATCATGTCATGGTACAGGCGCTAAAACACCAAACGATGTTCAAACTTGTCCATCCTGTGGTGGTCGTGGTTATGTTAGAGTCCAAAGAAGAAGCATCTTCGGTATGGTCGATCAACAAGAAACATGTGGTCGCTGTAATGGCTCTGGTAAAATCATTTCTAGCCCATGTCCATCATGCGGTGGCAAAGGCTATAACAGAGTTAAAAAGAACGTTAAAGTTCATATTATCGCTGGTATCAATAATGGGCAACAAATCCGTGTCCAAGGCATGGGTGAAAGAGGGGCTAATGGTGGTCCTAACGGTGACCTCTTCGTAGAAGTTAACGTTAAACCACATGATTATTTTAAAAGAGACGGTAATGATATCCACCTCAATGTTCCAATCGACTTCATCGATGCTATCTTAGGTACATCTGTTGATGTTCCAACAGTGTATGGCGAAGCCACACTTAATATTCCCGCGGGCACACAATCTGGACAAATATTCAGAATGCGTGGTCAAGGCGTGAAAGACTTAAGAAGTGGTCGACCAGGCGATCAATACGTCCATCTCGACATTAAGATGCCTACATCCTTGAATAGAAAGCAAAAAGATTTATTAACCCAATATCGTAATGAAATTGGTAAAGATGACTCGTTAATTGCAAAGTTCAAAAAATTCTTTAAAAAATAAACCGGATTAATCCGGTTTTTTCTTTTTGTGAAAATTTTTTTCATTTTTTTCGGACAAATCCGGATTTTTTCGCCTACTAAAGATATAGGAGGCACAAAATGAACTACATTCCTCAATTAACTAAATCTAGCTGTGGCATCGCATGTTTAAAAATGCTACTTGCCATAGTCCATAAAGATGAAGGCTACCTTTATCTCAATGAAGATGAAAGTCATGGGCAATACTCATATCAAGACCTTTTAGAAATCGCTCAACGTCATGGAGTCACCTTATATGGGGCAAAAATAGAAATAAAAGACGATTTAAGGCATTTTGATAAGTTTCCCGTGATTTTAACCGTCATCGGTCCAAACGAGACTGAGCACGCCCTTTTAGTGAGCCAAAGAAAAGGGAACCGTGTTAAAATCCATGATCCCGCGAAAGGGACATATTGGCTTAAAATAGATAGACTTATCTCCTCATGGGATGGCACTCTGCTCGCTGTGAATACCACAAACATCCATCCCTACTCAAATCCAACGATTTCCACAAGCGACAAAAAAATGAGTGCCATCTCTTCGTTATTTCAAATAATAACCGTGGGGTGTATAGCCGCAGCGACATTCTTTATAAAGCCAGAAGGCGGTATTCTTTTTCCGATTTTTTTTACCGCTCTAGCTTTGCTAAGTGAAATTTGCATGCGATTTATCTTACTAAAAAGAATGCAACGCTACGACAAATATATCAGGAGATTCTTGCCATATGTGCGTAAAGACGATTATTACGAGTTCTATTCCCGAGCGCAGGAATATAAGAAATCGTCTCTAGGCATGGGAGTAAGTTTTGTCTTCAATCTCTTAACAGCCATTTTAATCATTACTGTTTCATTGATTAACTCGATCAATTATGTCGTTTTAATCATCGCCGCTTTAATCAGCAGCTACTTGGACATATTCTCGTTCACCCCCTTTAGTAGCGAAATTGAAAAAGAAGTGGCGGATGAAGAAAATGACCTAAAAGTATCAAGAGACGTTGATGAAGTAGAAATGAAGGTTAAAAGTATGGAAGTGAAAGGTTATCGATATGCTTATTTAGAATTCGCGAAAAAAGCAGTCGTGGGGGCAGTGATGCTTTTAGGAAGTATAGCTGTGAGTCTTGCTGAAAGAACATTTACCCTCAGTAACGTTATCTTCTATATGTGTTTGTCTATTCTTTTATATCAATCACTGACACCTTTATTTGGCTATGATAAGAGAATGGAGGCAAACTTGCTTTGCAAGGCGAGAATCAACAATGTCGTTCATCTAGATGAAATAAATAGTAAAAAGTAAAGAGTCGTGGTATGATTTCATCATGGAACTCGATTTTAATTCATTTGACGAATCATTAGTCGCTTATCAAGAAACTTACGAACAGTTACTCGATAAAACACTTAAACATCTAAAGTTACATTTCAATCCCTATGTGAGTGTCACTTTAGTGGACAACGAATTTATCCATAATCTTAATAGAGACTATCGTCATATTGATCGACCAACTGATGTCATTTCCTTTGCGTTCCTTGATGGAAATGAAAACAAAGATAAAATCTTTCAATCAGGTGAAATGGTGGTCCTTGGTGAAATCTATATCTCTTTTGATAAAGCTAGAGAACAAGCCATTTCATATGGTCATAGCTTAGATAGAGAACTAAAGTTCCTATTTGTGCATGGCATCCTCCATCTGCTCGGCTATGATCATATGAATCCAGATGATGAGAAAGTCATGTTTGCTTTGCAAGATGAAATCTTAGCGTGAGGTACTCTTTATGAATAAAAACGAACTAGTAGCGAAAGCTATTGAAGCAAGAAAATTATCTTATAGCCCCTATTCCAATTTCAAGGTTGGCGCCGCTTTACTTTGTAAAGATGGGAAAGTATTCCTCGGCGCCAACGTCGAAAACTCTTCTTACCCATTATGTATGTGCGCTGAAAGAAATGCTCTTTATAACGCAATGATGAATGGTTATAAGAAAAGCGATTTCCTCTCATTAGCAATTGCCGCTGATACAGATGAACCATGTTCTCCATGCGGAGCATGTAGACAAGTTATTAGTGAATTGTTCCCAAGAGAAGGGGAGATTATTCTTTCCAATCTCAAAGGTGATATCAAATCATCTAACATTGAAGAACTCTTACCATTTGCGTTCTCAGGAGACGATTTAAAATAATGAAATCGGGTTTTGTTGCTATTCTAGGTAGACCTAATGTCGGTAAATCAACCATTATAAATGGTTTAATTAGCCGTCATATCTCAATTGTTACTGATAAATCACAAACAACAAGAAATAACATTATCGGTGTCTATAACGATGAAGATACTCAAATTGTTTTTCTTGATACCCCTGGAATTCATAAACCAGTCGCTCAATTAGGCCAAGAAATGAACAATATGGCTTATAGCGCCGCTCACGATGTCGATGTCGCTATCTTAGTGGTGGATGCTTCTAAGCCTTTTGGCGCAGGAGACACCTATATCATCGAACATCTTGATATTCATAATGTCCCATTAATTATCGTCTTCAATAAAATTGATCTTGCTAGACTCGATAAGACTGAAGAACTTAAAAAGACTTATCGTTCATATTTTAAAGAAGCAACATTTATCGATACTGTTGCTAAAGAAGGATTTAATCTCGATGAATTAGTTAACAAAGTTAAATCTTTCTTAAAAGAAGGACCAGCCTATTATCCAGTTGAAATGGTGACAGATAAAGATGAAATCTTCCAAATTAAAGAAATCATCCGTGAAAAGGTCTTAAAACAACTTCGTGAAGAAGTGCCACATTCAATCGCCATATATATGGAACATATAGATTGGGAAAAGAAACCAATTTCAATCTTAGCCTCTATCATCGTTGAAAAAGATAGCCAAAAAGGCATTGTTATTGGTAAAAACGGTCAAAAAATTAAAGAAATCGGCACTCAAGCTCGCCGTAGCATTGAAAGATTGCTCAATCAACACGTCTTCCTAGAACTCAAAGTGAAAGTGGATGAAGACTGGAGAAATCAAGCTTCTTCCTTAAAGGAATACGGCTATAAATTTGAAAAATAATGAAGATTATTGTTTTATCTATTAGCGCTTATAAAGAAAAAGACGCTATTGTTAACGCCATTAGCGAAGATGAATCAATCACCTTTTTAGCGCGTGGCATCAAAGATCCTAAAAGCAAGAATGCCTCTCTTAATAACATATTAACAGTCGCAGACATTGAACTAATGGATGGAGATTTTAAATACCCAATATTAAAAGGCTCAAAACCATTATTAACATCTTTAAAAATCGGCATGGATGCAGAATATTTGGCCTCATTAATGCTCATTGATGAGATGCTACTTAACCTCTTCCCTGAAGAAGAAAGAAATATGATGTTTCCATATTTGGAAAAAGCGCTTGAAAACCTCAAGACCACAAATGACTGGATGATGACTTTATTAATCTTCATGGCGCAAGTCATCCGCTTAGGAGGCTTCCAGCTTGAAGTTAATCGCTGTGTAATATGCGGAAGCAAAAGAAAAATAGTGGCCTTCTCCTTCATTGATGGGGGATTTATCTGCCAAAACTGTTTTAACGAAGAAATAATTCACGATTTAAATACAAACCAAATGCTTCTACTTCGAGAAGTAGTCAATAGTGATGATTATCACCTTAAATCTAGTGACTATTTATTAGATGACGTCAAAACTTTGTTTATTAAATTCATTCAGTTTATCGAGGAAGCTTTTGGTTATCATTTCAAAAACTTACGCTTGCTTAGTTTATAAGCACATCTCATAATAACACTTATAATAGGTTGACAACAATTCATCAAAAATGTAGGATTTGTCCTGCATGTATATTTATTGAGGGGAGTATTATGAGTAAATTTGAATTCGATAAATTATGTAATCATTTCATCGTCTCTGGTTATTATTTCCAAGGTTCAGAGATTTATGGTGGCCTATCAAATACATGGGATTATGGTCCTTTAGGCAGCGAAATCAAACAAAACATTCGTAGAATGTGGTGGAAGAAGTTCGTTCAAGAAAGCACCACAAACGTCGGTATTGACGCCGCCATCTTAATGAATCCAAAAGTTTGGGAAGCAACTGGTCACGTCTCCACATTCAATGATCCACTTATTGACTGCAAACACTGTAAGCAACGTTTCAGAGCGGACCAATTGATTGAAAGCGAATTTCCAGAAGCTGATGTCAATGGCATGACCAATGACCAAATGATGGATTTTATTAGAAACAATCACGTTAAATGTCCAAACTGTGGTAGTGAAAATTTCACTGATATTCGTCAATTTAACATGATGTTTAAGACACACGTTGGTGTCACTGAAGATAGCAAATCAACAGTCTATTTAAGACCAGAAACCGCGCAAGGTATGTTTGTTAACTTCAAAAACGTCTTAAGAGCGACACGTCGTAAATTACCAATGGGTATTTGTAACGTCGGTCGTGCTTTTAGAAACGAAATTACTCCTGGACAAATGACATTCCGTACCCGTGAATTTGATCAAATGGAAATGGAATTCTTCTGCAAACCAGGTGATGACCTTAAATGGTTCGATTATTGGAAACAATACTGTCTCAACTTTGTTGATTCCTTAGGAATTAAGAAAGAAAACCTTCGTTATAGAGACCACGAACCAGAAGAATTAGCCTTCTATAGTAAGGCCACAACAGATATCGAATACCTCTTCCCATTTGGCTGGGGTGAAATCTGGGGTATTGCCGATAGAACAGACTATGATTTAAACCGTCACATCAAATATAGTGGTGAAGCTTTAGATTATTTAGATCCAGAAACAAATGAAAAATATGTTCCATATTGTATTGAACCATCCGTTGGCTTAGACCGTTTGGTTTTAATGACATTATGTGACGCTTATGATGAAGAAACAGTTGGTGACAACGATACACGTATCGTTATGAGACTTTCTCCTGCTGTTGCGCCTTTTAAAGCCGCAATCTTGCCTTTAAGTAAAAAGCTTGAAGCTCAAGCTAGAGAAGTCGAGCAAAACTTAGCCAAATATTTCAACGTCATCTATGATGAAACTGGTAGTATCGGTAAACGTTACCGCCGTCAAGATGCAGTTGGTACACCATATTGTATTACCATCGACTTTGAAACTGAAAATGATGGTGCGGTGACCATTCGTGAACGTGATTCTATGAATCAAATTCGTTTACCAATCAGTGAATTAAAGGCTTGGCTTGAAGAAAAAGTCTTCTTCTAATCAAGTCGATATTTAGTAGAAACTTAGTAAAGGTATAATTTATTATATGGCATTTGATGATAGTTTAGTAAAGGATGTGTTAAAGCACGCTGATATCGTAAAAGTGGTATCTGCGTATTTACCTGTCATCAGAAAAGGTAAAGACTATCTCGCCAAATGCCCATTCCATGATGATACCAACCCATCCATGCACATCTCACCAGAACTTCAAATATTCAAATGTTTCGTGTGTGGCACAAGTGGCAATGCGATTGGTTTTGTTATTAAATATGAACATCTCTCTTTTAAAGAGGCGGTCAAAAAAGTTGCAGAGATTTGCGATTATCATGATCCAAGGTTGGATGATATCCATCAAACAAAAGTGGTTGATCCAAAAAGAGGACCACTTGTCAAATGTCTTCATGATTTAACCGTTTATTATCAATACGCTTTGAATTCTCCCGAAGGGAAAGCTGGTTTAGACTATTTCAATAGCCGTCATCTTGATGCCGATCTTAGAAGTAAATTCCTTCTTGGTTACGCTTTTAAAGATGGCAAAGCCACGATTAGATTCCTTGAAGAGAAGGGTCATTCATTAAAAACCATCGAAGATGCAGGCCTAGCTTCTCCAACAACAGGGACATACACCGACCGTAATGCTGGTAGAGTGATATTCCCAATTATTGATGCTAATGGAGATGTAGTGGGTTTTTCCGCTAGAAGACTTGGCGATGGTCAAGAAGCTAAATATGTCAACTCTCCAGCGACTTATTTATTCAATAAATCCACCCTTCTATATAACTTCAACAACGCTAAAGAAAAAGCGCGTATCGCTGGTTATATCTACGTTTTAGAAGGTTTCATGGATGTTTATGCCTTATACCGCATCGGTATTGAATCATGCGTCGCGACAATGGGAACAGCCTTAACTGAAGAGCATATCCGTTTATTAAGAATGCTTAATGTTGAAATAAGACTTTGCCTTGATGGTGACCTTCCTGGTCAAAAAGCCACGATGAAAGTGGCTAATGAATTAGCTAATGCTGGTTTAAACGTCCGCATTGTCGATAATCAAAACAGCACTAAAGACCCAGATGAAATACTCAATCAAGACGGTCCAATTGCTCTTAATGCTTATTTAAATAAGCTCATCTCAAGAGTGGACTTCATCTTAAATTATTACAAGAATACAAATCCGCTTCAGACTTCTGAACAAAAAACACAGCTTATTCAGGAGTTTGTTCCAGTATTATTAGGCATTCGTTCACAGCTCGAACTCGATAGTTATTTAAATAAACTAGCCGATATTACTGGTTACACACCTGAAGCGATTAGAAATATTCTTAAAACCGCTAGAAGCAAACCTAAAGAAAGAGACTTTAAGGAAATTATTAGACAAAACAATCCTGAAAGAAAGGTGCTTAGGAGGCTCGAATTCGCCGAGCGTGAACTTTTATACCAAATGCTCCAAAATCCGGAAGCAGTGGCCTTTTATGAGCAAAAAATCGGTGGTTTCTATGATGAAACGTATCGCATTATTGCTAATTACCTCGTCGAATACGCTAACGAACACAAAGATTTTGTCCCTGTTGACTTAATCACTTCTTTAGAAACTAGCGAATTAGCGGAAAAGGATATCTTAATTAACAAGATTTCCGAATTATACCTAGAAAGGAATCATCCAGATGTCTGTAATCAAGAATTACTAGACAACTTACAGCAAGTTATTGATTCCGAAAAAGAAAGGATCTTTGAAAACGATACTTTAGAGCAATCTTTAGAAGGCAAAGATCCAAAAGAGAAAGCGCGCATTCTCTCTGATTTCAATCGTCGGAGGCTGCGCAAAAAGAGATAAGAAAATATTTGTATTTTCAATAAAGCAATGAAAGGGGCATTGATTTATGGCAAAAAAGAAAATCGAAAAAGAAGAAGTCGTCGCGGAAGCACCAAAGAAACGCGGTAGACCAAAAGTGAGTGAAGGCGCACCAAGTGCACCAAGACTCGAGAAGAAAAAGAAAGCAATGAAAAGCATCGTTGATGAAGATGGTGAAATTCTCTCAATCGATGATATTAAGAAAAGCCTTTTAAAAAAGGCTAAATCATCAGGCATTATTGACCAAAGCGATATTTATGACGCATTAAGTCAATTTGAATTAGATGATGATACAGTTGCAGATTTAATCAATTTCTTTAAAGAAAATGGTATCGAAGTCATTACTGATGACGATGATGAAGATGAAGACTTTGAAGACTTTGATGAAAGCAAAATGAATCTTGACGAAGAACCAGATGATGATTTCTTCACAGAAGAAGATGGTAACGAAGCTGAAGAAGATATCGACATCGATTACCTCGGTAGTGAAGTGCGTATCAACGACTCCGTTAAGATGTATCTTAAAGAAATAGGCAAATATGATCTTCTTAAAGCGGAAGATGAACCAATCTTAGCTAAGAAGATATTAGAAGGCGATGAAGAAGCCAAGCAAACATTGATTAACGCTAACTTGCGTTTAGTTGTTAATATCGCTAAACACTATGTTGGTCGTGGTATGTTATTCTTGGATTTAATCCAAGAAGGTAACCTTGGCTTAATGAAGGCCGTTGATAAATTCGATTACACTAAAGGTTATAAGTTCTCAACCTATGCAACATGGTGGATTCGTCAAGCTATCACCCGTGCGATCGCGGACCAAGCTAGAACAATCCGTATTCCAGTCCACATGGTTGAAACCATCAATAAGATGACACGTATTCAAAGACAACTCATTCAAGACTATGGTCGTGAACCAACAGCGGAAGAAATTTCTGACGCGATGAACGGCGAATTGTCCGCGAAACGTATTCGTGAAATCCAAAGAATCGCTATGGAACCAGTCTCATTAGAAACACCAATCGGTGAAGAAGATGATTCCCATTTAGGCGACTTTATCGAAGATAAGGAAAGTGAATCTCCAGTGGATTTCACCACCAGACAACTCTTAAAAGAAGAACTCTATAGCATCCTCAAAGATTTAAGCGATAGAGAAGAAAGAGTTATCAGACTTCGTTATGGCTTAGACGACAATAGACCAAGAACTCTTGAAGAAGTGGGCCGTGAATTCGGTGTTACTCGTGAAAGAATTAGACAAATTGAAGCTAAAGCCATTAAGAAACTCAGACACCCAACTCGTTCAAAAAGATTAGGTGACTACAAGGAAAAACTTTAATGATTAGACTTTCTAAGCGCTTGAAAATAATCCACGACATGGTCCCAGAATCAGTTGTTGCTGATATCGGTAGTGATCATGGTAAATTAATGATTGCTCTAGTGCAGTCAGGCAAAGTTAAAAAAGGCTTTGCTGTGGAAAATAAAGAGGGACCTTTTGAAAGATTACGTAGTAATTTAATACGTTATCACGTTGAAGATAAGATCACTCCTTTATTTAGTGATGGTATTAAAGATATCACCCGTGATGTCGGCACAATTGTGATTGCTGGTATGGGCGGACAAACTATCATCAACATTTTAAAAGCGCATCCAGAGAAACTTGTTTCTCTTCAAACAATCATTATCGACGCTCATACATCTGTCCCATTAGTGAGAAAAGAAATATCACAAATGGGCTTTGCTATCGCTGATGAAAAGATTGTTAAAGAAGATGGCATATTCTATGAAATCATTAAATTCATTAGAGCGGATATCGCGGCGTTAACAAATGAAGATTTGGAATTTGGCCCAGTATTAAGACATCAAAAGAGTGCGACTTTCAAAGAGAAATATCAAAGTCGTATCGATGAAATCGATAATATTATCGCTAAAGGCAATCTTCCAGCACCAAGAATCGCTCAATTAAACGAAGAAAAGCATAAATTGGAGAGATATATATGAACACGAAGAAACTTCTTTTAAAACTTTCAAAACGTTTCCCCAAACGCTACGCAAAGTTTTATCATGACTACGTTGGTCTAATGACAGGTAAATTACCTGAAGAAGTGCGCAGCATCGTTCTATGTTTAGACTTCGATTATCAAATTCTTCCTTTAATAAAGGAAAATAAACCAGATTTAATCATTACCCATCATCCATTTATCTATGGCACTAAAGCTAAAGTTTTTAAATGGGATAAGTTAAAAGAACAACTCACAAACGAAATAGACGCCTTAGGCGTACCTGTTTATAGCATGCACACTAATTTCGATTCTGGAAAAGACGGTATGAATGATGCTTTAGCAGAACTTCTTGGCTTAGAAAACGTCTATTGTCCAGAAGAAAAAGATTATTGCATGCGTATTGGTGAGCTTAAAGAAGCAATGCCAATCGAAGAATTCGCTAACTTTGCTAAAGCAAGACTCAATATTGATTACGCATTGTTAATCGATGAAGGTAATCCAATCATTAAGAAAGTTGGTATCATTGGTGGTGGCGGTTCTCGTGACTGGTTCATCGCTAGAGATGAAGGCTGTGATATTTATATATCAGGAGATGCCCCTCATCATGTTAGACGCGCAATCGTTTGTGAGAAGTTTAATTACCTCGATGTTCCACATGAAGTTGAACGCGTTTTCATGCCACAAATGAAGAAAATTCTTCTTGAAATTGACCCAACTTTGAACGTCTTAATGGTGGATCATGAAGAAATGCCTAAAGTAATTAAATAGTAATTTATTAGTAATTATATATCATAGATATAAGGAGTTTATCAAAAATGAAAGCAATTATTGAAATTAACAAATTTGGCACCATTGAAGTTGAACTAGATAGAGAGCACGCTCCTATTACAGTTGATAACTTCATTAAACTCGCTGACAAAGGCTTTTATAAGGGTCTTATCTTCCATAGAGTTATTAAAGGATTCATGATTCAAGGTGGCGATCCTAAAGGTAATGGCACAGGCGGTCCTGGCTATACAATCAAAGGTGAATTCGCTGCTAATGGCGTTAATAATCCTATCAAACATGAAAGAGGCGTTATTTCTATGGCCAGAGCCATGGATCCAGATTCCGCTGGTAGCCAATTCTTCATCATGCATAAAGATGGTTTCTTCTTAGACGGTCAATATGCTGCTTTTGGTAAAGTTATTAAAGGTATCGAAGTCGTTGATGCTATTGCATCAGTTAGAACATCTCCTAATGATAGACCTTTAGAAAACGTCGTCATTAAAGATATTAGAATTGAGAAATAATATGGCTAAAGATTTATTAATTGGTTCACATGTTGGTATGAACGCTCCTGATTATTATCTTGGTAGCGTTAAAGAAGCGATGAGTTATGGCTCAACTGCCTTTATGTTTTATACTGGCGCTCCACAAAACTCATATCGTAAGCCATTAGGCGATTTAAAGATTGAAGAAGGACGCGCTTTGCTCAAAGAGCAAGGCTTTGATGAAAATCATATCGTTGTTCACGCTCCTTACATCATTAATCCCGCTAATAAGAATCGTCCTGATTTATTAGAATTAACAATCAAAACCATTATTAACGAATTAAGAAGAACTGCAGCCTTTGGTGCAAAGATCTTAGTTCTTCACCCAGGGAACCATTTAGGTTTAGGAGCTGAAGAAGCAATTAAGGCCTTAGCGGAAAATCTTGATACAATTCTTTCCCAAGATGGCACTGATGTGAAGATTGCCATAGAAACTATGGCAGGCAAAGGCAGTGAAATCGGTACTTGCTTTGAAGATGTCCGTAAGATTATTGATTTATGTCATTATCCAGACCGTTTAGGTGTCTGCCTTGATACTTGCCACGTTCATGACGCTGGTTACGATGTTAATAACGTTGATGACTTATTAGCCGAATTTGATAGAATCATTTCTCTAAAACGCCTTTTAGTGGTCCATGTGAACGATTCTAAGAATATTAGAGGCGCACATAAAGATAGACACGAAAACATCGGCTATGGCGAAATCGGCTTTGAAGCATTATGTAAAATTGCTAATCATCCATTATTAAGAGACATTCCAAAGATCTTAGAAACTCCATATATAAATGAAAAAGCCCCTTATTCTGATGAAATCAGAATGTTAAGGGACGAGAAGTTTATTGATAACTGGAAAGATAAGTATCTAGCGTAAACTATCAATTTCTTTTATTAAAGCGTCATAGGCTTCGGCTTCTGACACTTTTTTAATTATTTCACCTTTTTTGAAGATGACATATTGGCCTTTGCCACCCGCAATACCAATATCAGCGTTCTTGCCTTCACCTGGGCCGTTAACGATACAACCCATGCAGGCAACAGTGAGTTTGATGTTATTATCTTCTAAATATTTGAACACCTTAGCGCCAAGTGGACGGATATCAACTTGGGTTCTACCACATGTTGGGCACGAAATAAATGTAGGATAATCTTCATATAGTCCACAATCATGTAATAAACGTTTAGCAGCGATAACTTCTTGCTGAGCATCACCAGTAATAGAAATTCTAATTGTGTCACCAATGCCTTCTAAAAGAAGAGGGGCTAAACCAGCGGTACTTCTAATGACTGATAAATCATATGGACCCGCTTCGGTAATGCCGATATGAAGTGGATATGGGAACATCTCGCTTGCTAGGCGATAGGCTTCAATTGTTTCTTTGATATTACTGGCTTTTAAAGAGATAACGATGTCATGGAAATCATATTTTTCTAAAATTTCGACATGCTTTTTAACGGAAAGCACTAATTTGTGAGACAAAGGAATGTCAAAAAGATCAAAGTCCTTACTGACTGATCCTGAATTAGCACCCACCCTGATTGTGACTTTCTTCTTTTTGGCTAATTCAACGATTTCTTTAATCTTGTTTTCATCGTTTATATTGCCAGGATTTAGTCTAATCTTGTTGGCACCGTTTTTGATAGCAGCAATAGCGAAATCACCATTAAAATGAATGTCCGCTATAAGCGGAATCTTAATTCCTTTCTTGATTTCTTTAATCGCTGCGGCATCTTCTTCATCAAGAATCGATACTCTCATCATGCTAGCGCCAAGTGCTGCGCATTCATTAATTTCTTTAATAACTTCCTCAACGTGAGAAGTCTTATGCTTACACATTGATTGGATTAAAACTTTATTCTGACCGCCAAGCTTAAGACGGCCAATTTGAGCTTGTCTAGTTTCTGTTCTTTTCATATGCTGATATTATAACCCAGTTCATTAGTAAAAAATATATTTGCATTATATTTTACCTGTGGTAAGATATTTAAGCGACTTTGAAGGAGAAAATCAAATGGCAAGCAAAGATGATAGAATCTCATTAACACTTAAATGCACAGAATGTGGCGAGGAAAATTACCTCACTTCTAAAAATAAAAAGAAACACGCTGATCGTTTAGAATTAAAGAAGTATTGCCCACGTTGCAAAAAAGCTACTCTCCATCGTGAGAAAAAGAAATAATAGGCCGACTGCCTATTTTTTTGTGCCTTATGATTGAAATCATTCCTTTTATTTACGAAGATACCGATGATTTGTTTTCAAATACATATCTTTTGATTGATGAAAACAATGATGCGGTGGTCATTGATCCAGGAAAAGACTATCCTGGCTTAACCGACTATATTAATAAAAATCAATTAAAGCTTAAAGCCATACTCTTAAGCCATGGTCACGCTGACCACATGCGTGGTGTGAATCGTTTAATGAATAATTTCGATACACGTCTTTACATTTGTTTTGACGATGAAGATAAATTAAAAGATAGTTACGCTAACTGTAGCTTCTTTGTCGGTGAAGAAGTCATCGTTAATCACAAAGCGGAAACATTAGCGGATAAACAAGTTTTACATTTATTAAGCGAAGACATTATCGCGATTCATGTCCCGTTTCATACATCAGGTTCAATGTGCTTCTATCTAAAAGATAGTAATGCACTTTTTACCGGTGATTTTATTCTTCCACACAGTGTTGGTCGTAGTGATTTACCTAGCGCTATGCCAAGACAGTTAAATAACTCCATGGCGAAAATTAAAGCCTTACCAAAGAGTGTCAAAATCTATCCAGGACATGGTCCATTTTCTACATTAGAAATAGAAAGCAAAGTAAATCCATTTGTCAAATAATGAATATTTGATATAATATTCAAGGAATTTTAGTGAAAGGAACATAAATTATATGGTTAACGTTACAGAATTAAGACCAGGCAACTATTTCATCGATGAAAATAATTTATACCAAGTTTTAGACATCTTATTAAATAAAACTGCGATGAGAAAGATGGTTGCTAAAGTCAAAGTCAAAAATGTTCGTACAGGCACAATTAACGAATTAGCACGTAACTCTGGTTACATGGTTGAAAACGTCCGTTTAGACAAAAGACAAATGCAATATCTCTATGACAGTGGCGATTTCTTAGTCTTCATGGATCAAGAAACATACGAACAAGTCGAAATCCCAGTCGAACGCTTAAAATGGGAAAAACAATTCTTAAAAGGTGATGAAGTCGTGGAAATTACTTCTTACGAAGGCGAAATCCTCGGTGTCAACTTACCTGCTAAAGTCACATTAAAGATTACGCAATGTGATCCAGGTGTCAGAGGCGATACAGTCAACAAACCAACAAAGCCAGCAACATTAGAAACAGGTTTAGTGGTCAGAGTTCCATTATTCATCGAAGAAGGCGAAGAAGTCTTAGTCCGTACAGATAACGGCGAATACGACGGTAGAGCCTAATAGAGGTCTAATTTATGACTGAGTGGTGGCAAATACTTTTGTTCGCTATCGGCATGATTATCGTCGGTGGTATCGCGGGATTCTTTATTACCCGTTACATCTTCCAAAAACAATTAAGAGAAAACCCACCTGTGAATGAAAAAATGATTCGTGCGATGTTTAGAAGCATGGGTAGAACCCCAAGTGAAAAACAAATCCGTGAAATCATGAGAAACATGAACGCAGGTAAATAACTTAAACAGTCTAAAGAGCACTCCAGCGAGTGCTTTTTTGTTGCCTATATCAAATAATATTGAAAAAACAGTTTGTTTATTTACAGTCTCAAAGATATGAAGCAAGTATTAAAGGCGTCTATATTGTTCCTTATATCTTTTAATTTACTAGGCTGCTCTAATAACGAAGAAAGAATTCTAAAAGACGCTGAAAGATAAAGTGGCATTAATTATTTAAGCTCTGCGAAGATTATCTTCTCATACACAAATATCAGTGGCTTTGAAGATAGAGTGAGTCCTGTCTATTATGTTTTAAATTATTCAGATTCAAATAAGAAAGAGCAATTCATTAATAAACATTTCTTAAATAAAAGAGAAAAGAGTGGTGAATTCGAAGCGGCAATAAATGAATTCGTAAAGAAGGAATTAGGAAGCGTTTATTACTCTTTTATAAGCAATATCAGCTCGATTTAAAGGCCGCTTATTCCAATTATTATGAGGAGAATTTGTTCCTTCTTTATTACGAAAATACTAGCCTTGTTTATTTCTTATATCACCTCTATATTCCATAGTAATAAAGGCATCATTTTAGAGCAATATAAAAGCACTCAGTCAAGAGTGCTTTTTATCTATAATAACAAAGTTATTAAAACTACTAATCTTTTACTGCCTTTTTACCATCAACCCAAGTGACTTTTCTTTCAGTTCCGTCCTTGATTCTACCAATATTTGTGCGGTGTCTGATGGTCAAAACAACAGCGATTATTGTCATTAAAATTGCGTAGACATAATTGAGGTAAAGCATTGGTCCCCAGTTAACAAAGAACATCCAATATTTATCACCTGGGAAGACTTTTAATAAGAGAAGAATTGCCCATACCCAAGTCACAGTAGCGTTAATCCAAGAAGTAACAATGGAAGATAAGGAAACATATTTAGATTTCTTTAAAACTGTGAAATAAGAAAGGGCACCGATAACACCAAAAAGCCAAGATGATGTCAAGGTAATTCCCACCATACAAGAGGCAGCTTTACCACCTTTAAAGCCAATGAAACATGGGAAAATACCACCAAGCATTGAGCCTAACGCCGCCATCCAATAAACTGGCCATTGAATTAAATAGTCACTGTTGAGTCCGCGATACATTTCTTGGGCTGTTGGAAGTAAATGTTGACCGTTAAATGGCACAAAAGTGAGAATAGCCCAACAAATATATAAAGGTGAAATGGTCTTAAAAACATCAAAGAAGAAGACAATGAGGAAATATTTCTTTCCCCATAAACGTCCACAGTTAGTGGCGCCTGGATTATGAGAACCATATTCACGAGGATCTTGCTTAAATTTTAATTTTCCTAATGGAATAGAGATGTTAGCGCTACCCATTAGGTAACCGATTGCTAAACAAATGAAGGGAACCAATATATTTACAAATATATTCATATTTTTTAACTCCTAATCGTACTTATTTATTCTACTAAAATGCTTTATATTTGCAACTTAATTTGTATATAATTAAGTCTTGCAAAGGGTAAATATAGTGTCAGATATTAAAAAAACAACATATACGGCCGATGATATTCATGTCATGAAGGGCCTCGAAGGCGTCAGAAAAAGACCTGCTATGTATATCGGCTCCACAAATAGTGCTGGTTTACATCATTTAGTGTGGGAAGTAGTTGATAACGCAGTCGATGAAGCTTTATCAGGATATGGTAAAAAGATCATTGTTACCATGCATAAAGATGGTTCAATATCTGTTTTAGATGAAGGTCGTGGCATTCCAGTCGGTATTAACAAAGAGACAGGTCGACCTGCGGTCGAAGTTGTTTTCACTGAGCTTCACGCTGGTGGTAAATTTAATAATGCTGTTTATAAATCCGCTGCTGGTTTACATGGTGTTGGTGCTTCTGTCACCAACGCTTTAAGCGAATGGATAGACATCAATGTCTATCAAAACGGTAATATCTACCATTTGAAATTCGAAAATGGTGGTCAACTTGTCACGCCTTTAGAAATCGTCGGTACATGTAAGAAACATGGTACATATGTGAGATTTAAGCCAGATGCAACTATCTTCTCTACAGTGGAATTTAAATGGGATATCATCTCATCTCACTTACAAGAAAGTGCCTTCTTAATGAAAGGCGTTGAATTTGTCTTAAATGATGAAAAAACAGGACAAAGTCAAAACTTTTTATATGAAAACGGCTTAGTGGAGTACATCAATAACGTCAACAGCAATAAGAATCCGTTAAGCGATGTCATCAGCTTCTCTGATACCGATAGTGAAACACAAATTGATATTGAAATCGCTCTTCAATATTGTAACGAAGACTATAACGAAACAATCTTCTCTTACGTTAATAACGTAAGAACAAGAGATGGTGGTACCCATGAAACTGGTTTTAGAGCGGGTATTACTAAAGCCGTTAATGATTTCGCGGAAACTTATAAACTTGCCAAAGGTAAAAAGCTTGAGGGTAGTGATATTAGAGAAGGTTTAACCGCGGTTGTTTCTTTAAAAATCCCAGAAACTTTACTGGAATTTGAAGGCCAAACAAAAGGTAAATTAGGCACTCCACAAGCGGTTTCTGTCGTCTCCAATTTTATCTTTAATAAGTTTACTTATTACTTACTCGAAAACAAAGAGTTTGCTATTAATTTGATCAATAAATGTGTTGCTTCTCAAACCGCTAGATTAGCCGCTAGAAAAGCAAAAGAAGAGGCTAGAAGTAACAAAAAACCTAAACAAGAGATCATTTTAAGTGACAAATTGACCCCAGCGCAGTCTAAAGACTACGCTAAAAACGAGCTTTTTATCGTTGAAGGTGATTCCGCTGGTGGTACCGCTAAGAAAGGCAGAGATAGATTACATCAAGCCATCTTACCTCTTAGAGGTAAACCATTAAATACAGACTCAATTTCTATCGATAGATTAGTTCATAATGAAGAAATCGCAACCATTATTAATACCATTGGTGCGGGTTTTGGACAAAGCTTCGATATTGAAGATATAAAATACGGCAAAATCATCATCATGACCGATGCTGATACCGATGGTGCGCATATCCAAACGTTATTATTAACGTTTTTCTACCATTATATGCGTCAATTAATCACATCTGGTCACATCTTTATTGCTGTTCCTCCTTTATATCGTGTTTATAAGGAAGATGGCAAAAAAGTCGTTCAAGAATACGCTTGGGATGACGAAGGATTAGAAAAAGCAAAGAAAATTGTCGGTGGTGGCTATAAAGTCTCCCGTTATAAAGGTCTTGGTGAAATGGACGCTATCCAATTAAAAGAAACAACAATGGATCCAAGAACTAGATTATTGTTACAAGTTGAGATTGATGATCCAATTCTTGCTGAAAAGCGTGTCAATGTCTTAATGGGACGTGATGCTGGTATCAGAAGAGCGTGGGTTGAAGAAAATGTCGACTTTAATAAGATTGATACTTTCATCAAGGAGGTCAAGTAATTTATGGCTAGAAAAAAGATTGACTTAGTCGAAGAAAATTACGTTGAAAATATCTCCATTCAATCGATGGAAGAAGTGATGGGTGACCGCTACGCAACATATGCTAAATACGTCATTCAAGATAGAGCTATTCCTGATGTAAGAGATGGCTTAAAACCAGTTCAAAGACGTATCATTTTCACGATGTTTAAGAACAACAACGTCTTTAATAAGCCAACAAGAAAATGCGCTCATACCGTTGGTGCGGTTATGGGTACTTTCCACCCACATGGTGATATATCAATCTATGAAGCTTTAGCGAGAATGAGCCAAGATTGGAAGATCAGATATCCATTAATTGACTTCCAAGGAAATAACGGTTCTATCGATGGCGATTCACCAGCGGCTTATCGTTATACCGAATCAAGATTAAGTGAAATTTCTAATGAATTAGTCAGAGAAATTGATAAAAAGACTGTTGACATGCAGTTAAACTTCGATGACACAGAATTCGAACCAACAATTTTACCTGCTAGATTTCCTAACTTATTCGCTAATGGTACAGAAGGTATCGCTGTTGGTATGGCCACAGAAATTCCACCTCATAACCTTAGAGAAATCATCGATGCGGTCATTTACCGCATTGGCCATAAAACTGCAACAGTAGAAGATTTAATGCAGTTCGTTTTAGGTCCTGACTTCCCAGGTGGTGGTATCATCTATGAAAGTGAAGGCTTAAAGAGCATTTATTTAACTGGTAGAGGCCGTATTGAGATCGCCTCTAAAGAAGAAATTGTCCAAAATAAGGACAATCAACAAATCGTTATTACTGAAATCCCATACAAAACGCAAAAGAACCAATTAGTGTTTGAAATCGATAAAATCATCCATTCTAAAGCCGTAGATGGCCTTTTAGAAGTGCGTGATGAATCTGACTGGAAAGGCATCAGAATCGTTATTGATTGTAAAAAAGACGCAAAAGTCGAATTACTTTTACAATACTTAAATAACAAAACTGGTTTAGTTTCAAGTTACAGCACTAATATGGTGGCGATTGTTAATGGTCGTCCTAAGACTTTAAATTTACTTACTTATGTTGATGCATATATTGCTCACCAAGTGGATGTTGTAACAAGAAAATCTAGATTTGACCTAGATAGATATCAAGCAAGATTACACATCGTTGAAGGTTTAATCCAAGCTTCTTTAAACATCAATGAAGTCGTAGAAATCATCAAACGCAGTAAAGATAAAGCGGATTCTAAAGTTAACTTAATGAACAGATATGGCTTCTCAAACGAACAAGCTGAAGCAATCGTTACCATGCCATTATATAAGTTATCTCACACTGATGAGGTCACTTTAGAAAACGAAAAAGTCCAACTTTTAAAAGATATCGAAATCTTAAAAGGTATCTTAGAAGATGAAAACAAACTCAATAGAGTTTTAGTGAGAGAACTTAAGGCTATCGCTGATAAATATGGGGATGATAGACGTACAGTTATTCAAGAAAAAGAAGAAATCGCCCCAATTGATAAGCGTGAATTAATCGCTAAAGATGATGTGATGATTGCCTTAACTCGTGATGGTTATTTAAAAAGATCCACAATTAAATCGTATCGTAGTAGTGGCGATAATCCTCTTCCTGGCCTTAAAGACGGTGATGAACTTGTCGCTCAAGGTTTAGTTAATACAACTGACTATTTGATTTGTTTCACAAATCAGGGCAATTACATCTGCGTTCCTGTTCATAAAATGACAGAAAATAGATGGAAAGATGAAGGCACCCATTTGAATGCTTTCTCCACTCTTAATTCTGGTGAAAAGATCATTAAAGGTATCGCCGTTAGTGACTTTAGAGATGACATTTATTTAGGCATTTTGACCAAATTTGGCCAAATCAAACGTATGCCATTAAATAATATAGAACAAGGAAAACGCTCCCGCCCAACGCGTAATATGCGCTTATTAAACGGGGATGAAGTTGTCAGTGTAGAAATACTCACTGGCAACAGCAATTTACTTGTTTTAACAAGTAATGGTAACGTTTCATACTTCAATGAAAACGAATTAACAGTCCTTTCTAGCAAAGCTGGTGGTGTGAAATCAATCGGTAGTTTAGGCAAGAATAACGCAGTAGCGTTAATCGCTTTTGATGAAGAAGAAAAGAATAAAGTCATCTTATTTACCGATAAAGGCCATTATCGTATCTTTGATAACGCTCACGTCAATCTCACACAACGTTTAGGTAGAGTGACCCAAGTGATGCCATGCTTTAAGAGCGATATCCATCGTGTTGTCAGCGCCTTTAAGCTCAACACTAAAGCAGATTTATTAAAAATAAATCTATTCTTAAATACGAATGAATATTTCACCTTTGATTTAAACGAATTCTATCTCTCAGATTTAGCAAAATATGCGAAAAAGAATATCGAGATTCCTGCTAAAACGGAAATTGATAATGTCATCGATACAGAGATTGAAATCATTAATAAAAAGACTGTTTCTCATCCAATCGTGGTTAAAGAAAAAGACCCTGAAGAACTATCAGCGGAAGATCTTAATGATAGTGAAGAAAGCGAAGAAAAAGACCCAGTTACAGAAGAAAAAACCAAAGAAGGCTTTGAACAAATATCCATTTTTGATGATTTGGATGATTAATTCTACTAGTAAGTTATTAGTAATTAATTAGTAAAACATATAACATAGTTATATATCATAACTTAAAAATGTATAAGGCATTCGAAATGAGTGCCTTTTTCTATATCTTAATAATGATTAGTTTGTGAGAAAGATAAATTATTTCTCACATATTAGACCACTTTTAAGGTATTATTTATTTAGATAAATATGTTCAAGAAATTCATCCCGTTTGCTCACGCTACATCGATATATGAAATCCCCGCTGATTTCTATAAAGGTCAGGGTGTAAATCTACTTCTAGTGGATTTAGATAATACATTGGACAGTTATCGCTTAAATGTCCCAACCCAAAGAGCGGTCGATCTTGTGAAAACTTTATTAGAGACAGGGCTTAAAGTCGTTATTGTTTCTAATAATCGCGGTAAGCGCGTGAAGACATATGCTAGTAACATCGGCTTACCTTGCATTAATTCCGCAAGAAAACCATTTTCTGGAAAGATTAAGAAGTTTCTCAAAGAAAATAATTACACTCCAGAAGAAACAATGCTCGTCGGGGATCAAATGATTACAGACGTTCTAGCCGCTAAAGGCGCACATATACGCGTCATATTAACGGAAAAGATTGTCAAAGAAGATCAATGGACAACACACATCAATCGTCTATTTGATAGACCGATCAGAAAACATCTAAAGAAAAAAGGCAAATTGCCGGACTGGAGAACAAAATATGGGCAAACTAAGTAGAGTGCTTCGTTGCTATCACTGTGGTGCGATCTTACAATGTGAAGACGAAAATGAAAAAGGATACATCCTTCCTGAATCATTGCACCGCGCAACACCAATTCAAATTATCTATTGCGATAAGTGCTTTGAAACAATGAAAGCATTTAACAATAGTGAACTTGAACAAAAAGTTGATCAAGAAGTATTAAAAATACTTGATGATGCTTTTGCTACAGACGCATACATCATCTGGGTCGTTGATTTGTTCTCATTTAACGGCACATTAAATAAAGAAATTGCTGATAAAGTTAAGAAACTAAGTTTAACAGTCGTAGGTACTAAGAGGGACTTATTCCCATCCAGTGTTAAAGATGACTCTTTAATCAATTACTTAAGAGAAAGATTCCAAGCTTATGACATTAAGCCAAATACCATTAGACTAGTTAGTACAAGTACCGCTAATTCTAATAAGTTTGACCCTAAAGAATTAATTAACGCCATGAACGTGGCTAGAAAAGGCCATGACGTTTATATGATTGGTAATCTTACTTCTGGTAAGACATCACTTATCAACAAAGCGATGAAAGGCTATGAAAATAAGACCAACCGTCAAATTAAGACAGTTACTTATCCAGGCACAAGCGTCAGTGTTTTAGAAATTCCATTATCTCGTTCTTCATTTTTCTATGAATTACCAGGTATTTCTCAAACAACATCCGCACAAGGAAGATTAGAAAAAGAAGTTGTGAAACTAATCACTCCTAAGAAAGATGTCAAAATCGCCAATCGTTTATTAAACGCTGGTGAAGCTCTTGTTGTTGGTTCATTAGCCGCTTTTGAAATTATCAAAGGCAAAGCCACATATTATCGTTTCTATTGTGCAGAAGCAGTGGAAACAAAGAAAGTCCTAAACAAGAAACTTGATGATTTCATCAATGAAAACAATATTCGCCGTAGTGTGAGACCAGTTTCTGAAAGATTAATTAGTTTCTTAGATTATGATATGTTTGAATACACCATGGAAAACGATAAAAAATGGCACGATATCTCTATTGAAGGCTTAGGCTGGTTATCATTTATCGCTCAAGGCCAAGTAATTCGTGTCCGTTTACCAAAAGGCATCGCCTTAAAAGAAAGCTTAGCGAAGATTAGATAATATGTTAACGCCAAAACAAAAACGCGATTTAAAAGCGTTAGCCTCAACATTAACTATCCGTTACCAAATTGGTAAAAATGATATTTCAGAAACTCTTTTATCCATGCTCGATAAAGCGCTTACCGCTCATGAATTAATTAAAATTGATGTCATGAAAGGTTGTACCTTACCAGTGATGGAAGTAGCGATTGATATTTCTAATAAATTAAACGCTGAACTCGTCCATGTGATGGGTAGAGTTATTATATTATTCCGTAGGAATAAAGAGAATCCAAAGATTAAGATTTAATGAATAAGATTATTTTCGGTGGTGGTTTTGATCCAATTCACCTTGGACATATTAATATGGCCTTAATGGCGCAGAAAAAATATGGTGGTGAAGTCATTTTCGTACCCGCGAAAGTCGCTATTTGGAAAAGTTCATCTATTAATCAAGACCACAAATTAGCGATGGTGAAGTTAGCGATTAAAGATTATCCCAATTTCAGTGTCGATACTTTTGAACTTGATCAAGAAGAACAACCAAGAAGTTATCAAACAGTGGCCTATTTCAAAAAGAAATATCCAAACGATAAATTGTATTTTTTAATTGGCCAAGACCAAGTTAATGCCTTCCATGAATGGGCAAAGCCAGAAGAAATCGCTAAAAATACCCAAATAATCTATTATGAAAGGCCAAAATACGAGCTTAATGAAGTCAACGTGGATAAATACCATATGATCGCGGTTTCGGGTCCGATAATGGATGTTTCATCTAGTGACATTAGAGAACTTAGAAGTGCATATTTACAAGAAGACGTCATTAAATATATTGAAGATAACGAATTATATTTCATTAAGAAAATCAAACCAATGCTTAAAGAAAGCCGCTTCAGACATTCTAAATCTGTTGCCCATACCGCTTATGAACTCGCTAAGCATCATGGATTAAATTTCTCTAAGGCTTATGTTGCTGGTATTCTTCATGACATCGCTAAAGGGATTAACGATGAAGAATCTTTAAGATTAATGAAAGAATTTTATCCTGGATATCTTGATATCGGTGCTTATGCTTACCATCAATTTTTAGGAGCGATGGTGGCAAGAGACACTTTTGGAGTCCATGATGATGAAATATTAGATGCGATTAAGTATCACACAACAGGGAGAAAGAAAATGGGGTGGCTTGAAAAGCTCGTTTTCGTCTCTGATAAGATTGAACCAACCCGTCCATACGACTCTAGTAGCCTAATAAAAGCCATGTATGACGACTTCGAAAAAGGCTTCATCACAGTGCTTAATGCCAATAGAGATTTCCTCATTAGCAAGGACAAAATGGTGGACAATAGATTCACCGCAGACTGCTTCAAATACTATCTAAATAAGTAAAAATTACCACTCAAAATTGAATGAATTATGGCCAGTATTAACTGACCATTTTTTATTGCTGTCATTAACACACATTTGTTATGATTTTAAGAAAAAAGCCAAAAAATAGGCAATTAAAATTTGAGGAGTTTTGGTGATGAATAGACCAGAGTGGAGTCAGATGTGTATAAGTGGACTTTTCCACACAATCCACACCAAATTTCACAAATACACGAACTTCGCATAATTGTCATTATGTTAACTTTACATATTAAAAATTAAGATATTACTAAAGTAAAATAAAAGACTGATTTGTTAGTGCTTTTGATTATTCACTAATTTTACCAGTCTTTTTACTCGGAAAATGTGTGGATTTCTAAACTACTAGAAATCTACTAATTTTTATTTTTCCGAATATAGTCCGTTGTGCTGCATGTATTCCTGGCAACATTTGCAAAGCTCATTGTATTGTTTGCGTGTTAACCTATAATGAACTTTGTTGATTTCACAGATTAGGCTGTTTCTTTCGTATGAATTCTCTGTTGCTAAGCGCAATATCTCATACATCTCATCAAGTTTAAGGAAACGCTTTTTGTCAACGCTTTGAACTTGGTTAATCAACGCGATTGATTCTTTGCCATTGTTGATGCCAGGAATCGTTCCGAGAAAGACACTGTTCCTCGGATTCTTATGCTTGCCTTCTTTTGCGGACGTAAGCGGAATGATCATAACGTTGCGGTTTTTCTTTGTTGAATTGATTATTGCAACAGCAAAATGATCGCCGCTTAGCTCTGTGCCGATGCTATTTTGGAATTGTGTCAAATAGACATCGCCTGCTCTGACGTCACAACGTACGTCAAAATACTTGTGGAAAAAATATAGTCTTTCGTCTACATCATCCACGGATAATGCTTTTTTAATCTTTTCAGCGTCTTCTTCGCCTAAGATTAAATCAGCATTACAAGTTATTGCTACTTTCGTAACAATATAATTTTGTTCAGATTTTGATTTCATATTCTGCCTCCTTTCCGAACGGTTAAAAACTCTAGTACCGTTTGGAGGCAATCTAAAGTCATATGCACCTTAGATGCACATGGTTTTTTTGAATATTATTGTTTTTTAGAACAATTCTTTGATTGGAGTTCCTAAGATGTAATCAGGCTTTTTGATATTAAAGTTATGTAAAATTGTTGCGCCAATATCGCCAAAGCTTGTTCTTTCACTTAAATAGGTTCCACCATCAAGTTTTTTGTTATAAATAATAAGAGGTATTTTTTCTCTTGTGTGGTCTGTTCCAGTCCAAGTTGGGTCATTACCATGATCCGCGGTAATGATTAAAAGGTCATCATCTTTAAGATATGGAATGAGTTCATTTACACGCTTATCGAAGCGTTCAATGCATTCACCATAGCCAATTGGATTTCTTCTATGGCCATATTCACTATCGAATTCCACTAAGTTGACAAAGCATAAACCTGTGAAATCATGAGATTTAGCTTCTTCAATGGTTTTATCCATGCCATCTTCATTTGAGACGGTTTTTTGTGTCTTTACTACGCCATACATATCAAAGATATCACCAATCTTACCAACACAGCTTGTCATGAAGCCGTTATCTTGTAAGATATTCATCACTGTTGGAGCGCTTGGCTTTAAGGCTAAGTCATGTCTATGACCAGTAACACGCTTAAAGTTTGTTTTATCTGTACCAACATATGGTCTAGCAATGACTCTTCCCACCATCCATTCTGGTTTCATACAGATTTCTCTAGCAATTTCACAGCATCGATATAATTCTTCAAGACCTGTCACTTCTTCATGAGCGGCGATTTGAAGGACGCTATCGCTTGAAGTATAGACGATTAAGGAATTATCCCTGCATTGCTCTTCTCCAAGCTCTACGAGTATTTCTGTGCCACTCGCGGCCTTGTTACCGATAACTTTATGACCGGTTTTAGCTTCTAATTCATCAATTAATTCTTTTGGAAAGCCAGTATCGGTAAATGTTTTAAAAGGAACTTGGGTGTTAATACCCATGATTTCCCAGTGACCAGTCATCGTGTCTTTGCCATTACTAACTTCGTTAGCTTTACAAATATATGATTGAGGATGGTTAACTTTAGAAGTGCCTTTGATTGGATCTAAATCCCCTAGTCCTAATTTATTAAGAGTTGGGACATTTAATCCATTTGGCATCTTTTCACCGATATGTAATAAAGTGTTTGAACCTTTATCGCCAAATCTATCAGCGTCTTTCATATAACCACTACCCATAGAATCGGCAACGATAACAAATATTCTTTTGTACTTATAATTACTCATTTTTTTGACCTCACTTCATAATTTTATCATAATCTGATTTAAGTTTCTCGCTAGAAACATGCGTATATATTTGCGTGGTGGCGATATTTGTGTGTCCTAACATACCCTGCACCATTCTTAACTGCGCACCTCGATTTAATAAATGTGTCGCAAAGCTATGCCTTAAGGTATGAGGGGAAATGACCATATCAATACCCGCTAGTTCAGCATATTTTCTCACTTGTTTAAAGAAATATACACGACTAATAGGTTTCCCACTTCTATTCAAAAATAGATATTCGCTTTTCTTATGTTCGCTTTTGTTTCTGACCTCTTTTATATATTTATTAATATATTCAACGGCATATTCAGCGATGGGAACTTTCCTCTCTTTAGCGCCTTTGCCAAAGACAGTAATGATACACTTATTTAAGTTTATTTGTCTACATTTAAGATTAAGAAGTTCACTCACTCTTAATCCTGAGGCATACATTGTTTCAAGCATTGCCCGATCTCTGATACCGGAAGGAGATTCTAAATCTGGTACTTCTAATAAGCGATCAATTTCTTCTTCGCTTAAACAGTTTGGTAAATGTTTAGGCTTTTTAGGTGTTTCAATATCAGGAATGTTGCCTGTATAATAGCCATCTTTCTTCAAAAAGAGATAAAAACCACGTGTGGAAGATAGTCTTCTTAACGCGGTTGAAACAGATTTACCTAAAGATAATTCATATTTTAAGAATTCATATAAGTCTGTTTCTAATAAATCACTAGTGTCTTTCTTATCACTAAAATAATCAAAGAAAGCTTGTAAGTCTTCTAAATAAGATATCCATGTTTGAGGAGAAAGACCTTTCTCTACGAGAATGTATTGATGAAACATGTCAATAGCGTCAACGATTTCCATTCTTCTTCACCTCACTTGCTCTTTTTAATAATGGCTTCTTTAAGGAACGATTCAACTCATTGATGAGTAATTTAGTTTTGCTTTCTTCTTCGTGCTTTGTGTAGTCGAATAAGCTCATTTGCACAGCGATATCTTGATAATCGATGAGATTTTGTAAAGTAATACCGACGAGTCTAAGGACAATCTTTGTGAAATATTTATCATAGAGATTACAGGCGTGATCATAGATTGCTTGCCATTCATTCGTCGGATTAGAAAAAGTAATCGATTTATTAAACGATTTAAAAGTATGGTCTTTGACCACGATTTGAATTGTGTGACCGAGTTTATCTTCTCTTTTGGCTCTTTCTGAGACTTCTTTGGCTAATGACATGAAATGTTTTTTAATTTCAACAGCGTTATCTGTGTCATATGGAAGAGTTTCTGAATTACCAATTGATTTAGGGTCCCACTTCTCTAGTTCAATCTCATCAGAGCCTTTACCTTCTAGCCACTCTTTTAGAGTGTAGTAAGACTTACCAAGAATATTTTTAATATCATCGTCTTCTTTTTCTAATTTGTTATATAAATCTCCAATAGTTTTAATGCCAATGCTTTTAAGTCTAGGCGCGGTCTTTTTACCCACGCCGAACATTGATTCCACTTTTAAAGGGAATAAGATTTTATCAATATCTCTTTTATGAATAATCGTTAAACCCATTGGTTTTTGATAATCGCTTGCCATCTTGGCTAAGAATCTAGTTGTGGAAACACCAATGGAGCATTTTAAACCTGTTTCTTTAAATAAATCATCTTGTAACTTTCTAAAGAAAGAAACAGCGTCTTTTTCTTTTTTAATGACTTCAGTGAAGTCCGCGAAACATTCATCCACGGATGCTGGTTCGACGAGTTTTGTGTATCTTCTAATAAAGTTAAAAAACTTATGACTCATTGAAGAATAGAAATGATAGTCCCCAGGAATGATAATAAGCTTTGGGCAAAGTTGCTTAGCCTTAAACATTGGCATGGCACTAGAAACACCATATTTACGCGCCGCATATGAGCAAGTTGAAACAATGCCCCCTCTACCATCATGACCAATGGCCACTGGTTTATTTTCTAAAGATGGGTCTTTGATTTCCTCGCATCTCGCAAAGAAAGCATTGAGATCTATGTGAACGATAACCTTAGACATACCTACATTATACGCGCATATTGATTATGTTAACTAGTCTTATTTAAAAAATAAAATCCTGCTTAAACAGGACATTATTTCTAATACAAAGTATTATAACTACTAAATAATCACTAATAAAAGACTAGTAATAATTATTTAGTTTCAATGACTTTTTCCACTTTTTCTTCTGCTTCTTTAAGGGCTTTTTCTAATCTTTTAATGATTTCTTGACCCTCTTTATAAAGCTTTAAGCATTCATCTAATGGGAGTTTTTCACTTGAGATATTAGAGACTATTTCATCTAATCTTTTCATCTCTTTTTCAAAGTCTAATTGTTTCTCTTCCATACTATCTTTTCTCCGTTTCAATGACTTCACTACTTATCACACCATCTTTAACGATAGTTTTAATCTTTTGTCCTTTTTTGATATCTTTGATATCAGTGATTGGTTTACCCTCTTCATCAATAGTTAATGAGAATCCCCTATTGATGACATTATCAGGATTAAGTGCCTCTAATGTGGCTTTCTTATGCTCTAATAGTTCCTTATAGTGACTAACTAATTGTCTAATCTCTAAATCTAAATCTTCTTTATAAGAAGATAGATCATCTTTCATCCCTTGGATTCTATTCTTAAGGCTTTCTTCCATATCTTGTAAGGAATATGAAAGTTTTTCTTCGATTTCTCTACGATCAATTGTGGCTAATTCTGCCGCTCCTGTTGGGGTGCTTGCGCGTTTATCGGCGACAAAATCCACTAAAGTGGAATCGATTTCGTGACCGATACAGGCGATAACGGGCATTTTGCTATTAGCAATCGCTCTCACTAGTTTTTCATCGTTAAAAGCGCTTAAATCCTCACTAGCGCCACCACCTCGACCAATAAGTAAGGTGTCTAATGGATAAGTTTGAGCAATTTCAAATGCTTTTAATAATTCTTTAGGGGCATTTTCACCTTGAACCGCGCTATAAAAGACATAGATATCGGCAATTGGATATCTTCTTTTGATATTGAACAAGATGTCCTTAATAGCCGCACTATTAGGCGCGGTAATAACACCAATCGCATGAGGATAAAGATTTATCTTTCTTTTCCTAGATTCGTCAAACAAACCCTCTTCTAGAAGTTTCTTTTTAAGCTTTTCGAGTTCTAATAACTGTTGACCAGCACCCACTTCTTCCATTTGATAGACGATGATTTGATAGGTGCCTCTACCAACATAGGCATCAATCGAACCAAAGACCACGACTTCTTGACCGTTTTCTGGCTTGAAATTAGCTTTCGAAGCATAATTAGAAAACATCATCGCTCCAATTAATGATTTATCATCCTTTAAAGAAAAATAAAAATGACCATTACTAGCCATTTTAAAATTAGATATCTCACCTTTGACATAGATGAATTTTAAATTTTCATCATTACTTAAGACCGCTTTGATGTATTGATTTATATCACTAACGGTAAAGACTGGACGATCTTGGTTCATTATAAGACCTCATCTAAAATTGCATTAATAAATTTGGCCTGTTTATCTTCGATATATTTTTTAGCGAGTTCCACTGCGGTATTAATAACGATGCGTTTATCAATCTTTTCTACATAGTAGAAATGAGCGTAACTCATTAATAAGACCGCTCTTGTGAGTAATTGTAATCTATCCCATTTCCAATTTCTTAAATGTGGCTCAAAAGCACTAACGATTGCACCAT
>JAGBLL010000113.1 GCA_017635465.1 Bacilli bacterium | reverse complement strand
GCTAGGATATAGACGAAAACGATAGGTTCTTTTTATAAGCTTCATATACACTAAATATCGAAGTTAGATATCAACTAGTTGATATCTTTCTTACACATTTATTATATCAAAATTTCACCTATATTAATAGCAATATCTATAATTTTTTTGTGTTATTTTTTGTCAAATTCATTCCCCAACTATAGAGGTATCCATCAACAAAGTCGATGTGGGGTCTTCTTTGACATTACGATAAATGCAAGAAAAAACGATACCACCGAAGCGGTATCGTTATTTTTAAATAGTGAGATATTAAAGCTTGTCGTTTGAGCCTAACACATCAGTGATTTTGTGTTTGACTAATTGTTTGACATAAGCACGGCCATCACCGACATATTGACGTGGGTCAAAGTGATCTGGATGAGCTTTCATATGTTCTCTAATACCAGCGGTCATCGCTAAGCGGAGGTCGCTATCGATGTTGATTTTGCAAACGGCTAATCTAGCAGCTTGTCTTAATTGATCTTCTGGAACACCAACTGCATCTTTTAAGGCACCACCGTTATCGTTAATGATTTTAACGAATTCTTGGTTAACGGAGGAAGAACCATGTAAGACGATTGGGAAACCTGGTAAACGTTTGCTCACTTCTTCTAAGATATCAAATCTTAATGGAGGTGGTAATAAGACACCTGTTTTTGGATCTCTTGTGCATTGTTCTGGTCTGAACTTATAAGCACCGTGAGATGTACCGATAGCAATAGCTAAGGAGTCACAACCTGTTCTACGAACGAATTCTTCGACGTCTTCTGGTCTGGTGTAGGATTCTGCACCGTGTTCGACTTTGACTTCGTCTTCGATACCGGCTAAAGTACCTAATTCAGCTTCAACTGTGACGTATGGCACATGAGCGTGAGCATATTCACAAACTTTCTTTGTGATAGCGATGTTTTCTTCAAATGGTTTGCTGGAGCAGTCGATCATGACTGATGTGAAACCACCATCGATACAATCTTTGCAGATTTCGAAGTCTGCACCGTGGTCTAAGTGAAGAACGATTGGTAAGTTGGTGTCTTCGACAGCAGCTTCAACCATCTTCTTTAAGTAGACTGGTTTAGCATATTTTCTTGCGCCTGCGGAAACTTGAAGAATGACTGGAGAATTGCATTCTTTGGCAGCTTCTGTAATAGCTTGGACGATTTCCATGTTATTGCAGTTAAAAGCGCCGATTGCGTAACCGCCTTTGTAGGCTTTTTCAAACATTTCTTTAGAGTTAACTAATGGCATATAAATACCTCTTCTTTCCGGGTTTATTATATACCACTTTATTATTTCTTCAAATAATACGATAAATAATTTCTTTATGAAACGTTGAATATACAAATCAATTTGCTATAATGTAACCAGAAGAACGGAGCCCCTCAGACTTACTATTATGGTGTTAGAGTCTTAAGCTCTGTTTTTATTTTGTAATTGCTATTAGCAAACAAATGAAGAGGCACAAGAAGATCAAAACAAGAATTGTTTTCAATTCAAGATTTTCACTTTTCATGCGGTTTACCTCCTTTCTATTTTTAAAATAGCCCAAGAGGTTTCCGTTACGAGTTTTAACGTCTTGTCTTTGACGTGTGAATTGCTATAATGTAACCATAAGAACGGAGCCACCTGAACAAACTACCTGGTTGGGGTTAGTACAAGGCTCTTTTTATTTCAGCAAGCAAATAAGCAAACCGAGAAAGAGGCATATCAAGGCTAGCTTAAGAAGTTTTGTTGCTTCTGAAAAGTCAGCTTTCATAGCGCTACCTCCTTTCTATATGTTTAATGCATGAACCTATAGTTCAGGAGATAATCCGTTACGAGTTTTAATGTCTTGTCTTTGACGTATGAATTGCTATAATGTAACCATAAGAACGGAGCCTCACAACACTTAATGGGATTAGTTAGTTTGGGACTCTTTTTTTATGCTAATTTGAGTAATAAGCACATTAGGAGGCAAATAGCAATTAGAACCAAGATTGCCCTTAGCTCTTTTATTTGCTTCATTGCGTATCACCTCACTTTCTGTGTTTGGATTATGAGGTCTCCGTTCCGAGTTTTAACGTCTTGTCTTTGACGTATGAGTTGTTATAATGTAGCTAGAAGAACGGAGCCTCCAAGACACGACTAAATGCTACTTAGTCGAGGACTCGTTACTTCAGTAAAGCAAGTGCTAAACCAAGCAAGAGACACAAAAGTGCAAGTTTCAGAAGCTGGAGCACTTCTTTTATTTTGTCTTTCATGTAGCGCTACCTCCTTTCAAACGAATAGGTCGCCCTATAGTCATGGAGGTATTCCGTTCCGAGTTTTAACGTCTTGTCTTTGACTTTTTGGGTAAAAAAATAAGGAAATATTCCATTTCCTTACCCACTTTCTATTATATCACTTATATCTTTATTTGCAATTAAAATTGTTCGATAATATCAAATTATTCAATCCTTTTATGCTGAGCAATGCATCGAGTTCATAACTATTATGTAATTCATAGTTTTGTAGATTGTTTTTAATGATGGATTGAATCTCATCATAATCATTATCATGACTATAGAATTCATCTTTCATGACACCAATAACAAGCATTCTAAGATAAGTCACAATGGATCCTTCTATCCAATACATTCTTTTTGTGATTCTAAAGGAATCTAAATATCTTTTTAATTGTATATATAAAGGTAAACCATCACTGACATCATGCCAAAGATCAGAAAAGATAAAATCGTATTCTTTATCTTTAATATGAGAAACAAAATCAACAGCTTCCGCTTTATGGATATGAATCTTTTCTGGGCGTGGGAATAATGGCAATAAATATTCGTTAAATAATTTAATAAGTTCTAAATCCATTTCCACGATATGGACTTCTTTAACATCTTCTTTGATGTCCGCCATAAAGGCAAAATAGCCTAATCCTAAACCAAGAGTTAACACTTTCCCTTTAGCGATTTGTAAAGGTATTTGCATGGTTCTAATTTCAAAAGGATTTAAGCTCATCCACTCTATATCAAACAAACTAATTGTGGGATAAGTATAATCTTGATCAAAGAAGCCTAAAGACATCTTTAAAGAAGAATTACTTCCATAATGATATTCTTCTTCATACGGAAATAAAGAATAAGCTTTTAAAGTATTAGAAGAAAACTTCCATCCATCTTTTTCAAAACTCACATTTTTTAAAGCGTTTAAATATGGATTATGGAGATATTCATCGATATCAATTAGATTAGTGCCCCATCTAATATTTTTCTTAACAAATTCGCTTTCGCAGGGCTTGTTTTTTAATAATTCATCAATAAATAAAGTGCGTTTTTCAAAAACGTTTTTGTTTTCAAATAAAGAAGAGGATATATTGCTGTTTTCAAATACCATGTCCCTTAAATAGAGCATATAGTCGATATTCTTTTCATGTTGCTCAAATAAAGAAACAAACTTCTTTTTCTCAACATCATTTAAAACAAAACGCATTATTGATCCTGGACTTTCTTTTTCATGTTTTGATACTCTTCTTCATTAAAAGGAGCACGAGAAACAGGGGTAATAACAACATAGCCTTCTTTCACTAATCGACAATCAGCATCTTCTGGCATTTCTAAATATTCTTGCATATCTCTTAAGGCGTAATATGAATCTTCTTTTTGGTCAAAATAATAGCGGTCTTTACGATAGAATAACCTCGCTAAAGCGATACCTTTATATTGCCCTCTTGGTAAATTAACATTCAAAACATAATGTTTATCTAGTAGGTTATACTTAATAATGTATTCCCATATATCATCAAAGTGTTCAATGAGGCATGTAAAATCATCATACGGCGCAGAGAAAGCAACAGTCTTTTTACGGAAAGTAGCAGCGCCTAAACACGCTCCAATTGTGCCACTTAAGATCACATCATAAGAAAGATTATGACCATTATTACAACCAGAGACCACGACATCACAATCGATATTTAGACCCGCTAAAGCAAGAGAAGTACAATCTGTCGGAGTGCCATGCACTGCGTAGGTATGTTCGTCAATCTTATCGACTTTTAACCAGTCTCCTAAAGTGATTGCCGCACTCTTAGCAGACATGTGTTCGAAAGGTGCAACAATCATTACTTCACCATATTTAGAAAGTTTATCTCTTAGCAATAATATGTCTTGAGCGTTATAGCCGTCATCGTTAGTTAATAGGAACTTCATATTTAGTATTTTCCACCATTTCTTTTCAAAAGAAAAGAGGGAAACGATATTCCCTCTATAGATTGGTTTTTAGAAAGAGTTGATTTATTGACCAATCTTGTTTTCTTTAATAACTTTTTCCTTTAAATATTCTGGGACTTCTTCATAGGTCACGAATTCTCTATTGAAGTAACCAGAAGCTTGAGTGATGGATTTGAGTTGTGTGACGTAGTCAACGATTTCTGCTTCAGGAATTAAAGCTTCGATATCTTGCATGCCTTCGTGTTCTTCCATGTTTTGGATACGGGCACGACGTGTATTTAAGTCGGACATAATGTCACCGGTATATTCACTTGGCGCAATAACATGAATTCTCATGATTGGTTCAAGAATGATTGGTTTGCATTTTGGATAAGCATCTTTAAACGCTAAGATACCAGCCATTTTGAATGCTTGTTCGTTACTATCAACTGGGTGATACTTACCATCAACTAAGACACCTTTAACGCCGATAACTGGGAAGCCTGCTAATGGGCCAGAGTTAAGGGCTTCAAAGAAACCTTTTTCAACAGCTGGGAAGTAGTTCTTTGGAACTGCACCACCGAAGACTTCTTCTGCGAAGACGTTTTCATCAGATGGTTCAAATCTCATCTTAACAACACCATAGAAGCCACTACCACCGGATTGTTTAACATAACGGCCATCGCCTTCAGCGGTACCTTTAATGGATTCACGATAGACAACTTTCATTGGTTCGGTTGTGACATCGATCTTATATGTATCCTTTAATTTACCTAAGATGAAGTTAATGTGTGAATCAGAAACGCCACCTAATAATAATTGTTTTGTTTCGTTATTACGTTTGACTTCAACGGCTGGATCTTCGGCTTGGATTTTAGCTAATGCTGGACCAATCTTAGATTCATCGTTTTTATTAGCTAAGATAATAGCTTTGAAGATAACGGCGGTTGGATAATGGGCTGGTTTATATTCGATGACTGCTTTTGGCGCAGACATTGTCATACCACTTGTAACGCCTTCAAGTCTTGTAATAGCGGCGATATCACCAGCGTGAACTTCTGGAATAGAATCTAATTTCTTACCAGTCATTTGATAGAGCATTGACACTCTTTGTGTACCTTTACCAACATACACTTCATCGCCCGCTTTTAAGACACCAGAATTAACTTTAATGATATTAATTGTGCCTGAATATGGGTCAACGATGGTCTTAAAGACATAAGCGGAGAATGGTTCATTGTCGTTTGTTTGACGTTCGACTGGATTACCATTTTCATCTTTAGCTTCGTATGGTTTTAAGTCCGCTGGAGATGGTAAGTAATCAATGAACATATCAAGCATTGTTTCACAGCCAATGTTCTTAGTGGCGCTACCGACTAAGACTGGGACTAATTCACCTGCTAAGACAAGTTTTCTTAATGATTCATGAACTTCTTGAACAGTGAATTCTTCACCAGAGAAGAATTTTTCTAATAAAACGTCATCCGCTTTAGCGACTTCTTCACTAATCATGTTATGAAGTTCAAAGATCTTTTCTTTCTTATCATCATGGATAGGAGCGTCTTCACACTTCTTACCATTGAGTTTTCTAGCTTTTAAGTCAACGACATTGGCGAAGCCATCAAAGCCTTCACCATGACCTAATGGGTAGCAGAATGGAATAGCGTTCTTACCTAATTTATTACGAATTTCTTCTAATAAATCATCAAAGACAACGTTTTCTTTATCAACTTTGTTGATGAAGATGAATGTAGGAATACCACGTTTTCTAAGTTGATTCCAGTGTTTGACTGTACCGACTTGGACACCGATAGAGGCATCGATCACTAAGACTGCGCCTTTAACTGCGCCTAAGACACCGATATATTCAGAAATGAAATCATCATTACCTGGAACATCGATCACATTAATCTTATGATCTTTGTACACTAATGGGATAACTGCGGTTTGAATTGAGCCGCCTCTTTTTTGTTCGTCAGGTGTGTAGTCACTAATAGTATTTTTCTTTTCGACTTCACCTTTTTGAGGAATTAAACCTGCGATAAAGGCTAATGATTCCGCTAAGGTTGTTTTACCTGTAGATTGGTGACCTAAAATAACGACGTTTCTAATGTTTTTTGCATCAAAATTTGCCATGATTTGTAACTCCTATTAAAGTCTAAAATATTTGCTGTATCTGCCTCTTGCGATAATTTGAACGCGATTATCTTTAACTAAATCAGATAATGCTTTTTCAATTGTGGCAGAGCTTGTCGCATATAAAACGTTTTCAATAACGCGTTTGCTAATTGGTTTGGTGCTATCATAGATAACTTTATAAACCTTATCGACTGTTAAGCCTTCAGCTTGGTTGACTTCCATGATGTAGTCAAGCTTACGATAAGCTTCTAAGATGCACTTAAGCATGTAAGTAACGAATTGTGTGTAATCGTTTTCGTTATCTTCCCAGCCTTTGGATGATGCTTCAAAAGCATCAATGTAGTCTGAGAAACGTTGTCTCATGATATATGGAATGGAGAAATAATTACCGATGTCATAACCGTATTTCTTCATTTGGAAGTTTAAGAGTAATCTTGCAACACGACCATTCGCTCTATTGAATGGGTGAATGCAAACGAAATCTAATAAGAAGGCAAGAATAAGAACGAGCTTATTTGTTTCTTCATTTTGAGCGGCTAAATTGTATTGATAGACTAAGTTATCTAATAATTGTGGAACAGCGGCTGGATCAGCGGTCACAAAGATTGTTCTCATTGAGCCATCAGTCATTCTTTCTTGGATGTAGTTAACTGAGTCTTTATATTGTCCACCCATTTCTGGGTTATAATCCTTATATAAATAATAATGTAATGTAGAGATGAATGAGCGATCAAATGGTTGGAATTTATAGCATTCATCGATGTGTTTTAATGCTTTGAAATAACCATTGAAGACATATTCTTGATATGTTTCTGGTGCTTGGCCTTTAACTAATAAGGCTTTAATGCGGTCGTCCCCGATGAAGACTGAACCCATTGCACAGCTAGCTTCTGTGCCACTGATGTAAGCAAGTTCCGTTAATTTTTCAACTTTTTTCATTTTCTTAACGGCTGTTGTTTTTCCTTTATATAATTCTATAGAATTAAGTAAAGAAACAATGTTGGGGTTGGTCAAAAGATTATTGACTGTACCCTGTAAGTCAAACATTCGCATAAATATGTTACCTCTTTGACTCTAGTATGTAACATTATCAAAAATATTTCAACTGCCTATTTTTTAGGGAAAAATATGGAATTAACCTATTTTCGTATAAATTTTATAAAATAACTTTTTTGTTCTATAAGAAAGGACCCAAACGAATGGGCCCTTTATCTTATTTTAACTATGTTTAGTAATTTAATTAATTGTTGCCTTGTTGACCTTCGGCGATTAAGCCAAAGATACCAGCGAGGATGTAGAAGGGGTTCCAGTCGATAGCACCAAAGACGATTGTGACGATGAATGGAGCTGGTCTTCTTGTGGTTTCGTTTGCGAGTTCTCTTTTGGCTTTGCCAACAAAGATTAAGCAGAGGATGGAGGCAATGAGTAAATAAATGCCTGTACCGATGAGTGAACCACCGGCAGCAGCTGCAGCAGCAGCGCTATCATCGCCATTAGCGACACCGATGCCACCAACAATGGCCATGATAATACCGATAACAGTGAATAAAGCACCTAAAGCAAGGGTAACAATGGTAAAGATATTACCAATGTTGAACATAGTTTTTGAAGCGTTTTTCATTTTTTTAAATCTCCTTAAAAACAAATAAATTATATCACTAATAAAGATATTAGTGTATTCTATTTTTATAAAATATGACAGTTCTAGGGTACTTAAAGAAAAAGCAAGATACGTTCAAGCAATATCCTACTAATATTGTTGATGCTTTAGCGGTTAGTTGGATGGCTTATTTTGATTTTAGCATTGTTAAAGACCGTCTTCCTTTAAAAGTCGAGGACTTTAAATATATTCATGAATATCAAACTTTAGAGCCCTACTACACTGCTTTCTTACCGAGATTTTCTCGCCGTTATATGCGCGCTTTATATGAATCTTATAGATTTAAAGAAGCAGTCTTATTGGAATATGAATATGTCTTAGATAAAGCTAAAGGTGTGCAATTCGCAGTCATCGCTTTAAAGTGCGAAGAAGATATTATCATCGCGATTAGAGGAACTGATCCAGAATATGCTGGTTGGCAAGAAGATTTCACAATGTCATATAAAGACACGATTAGTTCATATGTTCTTGCGGAAGCATTTGTTAAAAGAGTGATGAAAAAATATAAAGGAAATATCATTTTATGTGGTCACTCTAAAGGTGGAAATATTTGCACTTATTTATTAAGCGTATTAACAAATTATAATCGCATTAAACATGTCTATTCTTTTGATGGACCTGGATTTAGAAATACATCATTATTTAAAGATAAAGAAGAACGATTAGAAAAATACACAAAGATCGTTCCTAAGTCTTCAGTTGTGGGTGTTTTATTTTCTAACGCTACTGATATTAAGATTGTTAAAAGTCGTAGTTTCTTTTTACTTCAACATAATCCATTTCAATGGGTTATTGAAGGCGATGACTTTGTCTACTTAAATAAAAGATCACTTTCTTCAAGATATTTAGAAAGATCGTTAAATGCTTGGATTGAATCACTAAACGAAGAAGAAAGACAAAGATTCACACAAATTATCTTTGGTGAATTAAATAAATTTGAAACGGAAGATATTACTGTTTTCTTTAAGAAATTGTTCTTCCAAGTAAAACCAGTTTATAAAGCGTATCGTAAATTAAATAAAGAAGATAAAGAATTAGTTAATCGCGTCATTAAAAAACTAATTAAAAACTTAATCAAAGCAGACAAGCCTAAACAGATTGCCGCTTAAAGGTTTTCTTCTGGAATTTCGTGAGCTTTCTTTAATGCGAACTTCGCCACCATTGGACCAATGAGTTCGTAGACTAATGTACTTGTTAAGATAATAGCGAGTATTAAAGCACCAGTTTTTTCAGTGGCAGGATTTTGTGAGAATAATGTATACGCTGTGGTTGATAAACCGATAGCAACACCAGCTTGAGGAACTAAAGCAAAACCGATATATTTTTTAACTTGCGGTTCGCATCTTGTAATACTAGCACCAATATAAGCACCACTCCATTTACCAATAACACGGGAGATGATATATGTTACCGCAATAAGAACGACGACTAAACCATCACCATTAAAGAAGATTGTTAAATCTAATGAAGCACCTGAAATAACAAAGAACATCATATAAATTGGAGAAGTGAATCTATCCATGACATCTAATGTACGTCCTGACTCTTTTTCGAAATTTGTGTAGATTGCACCCGCCATCATACAGGTAAGTAATGAGCTTAATTCAAAGCCACCCATCACTGGACTTTTGAATAAATAATAGAATCCTAAAGCAGCAAAGACTGAGAATATACACCAGATTAATCTGTTGTTTCTAGATTTAAAGAAGCGGTTAGCTAAACTGACCACAAAACCAAGAACCACACCAACACCTAATGAGATGGATATTTCAAGTAATGGTTTAACAATAATAGCGTAAGCAGAAATCGATCCACCCGCCAAAGCGGTAGCAATTTGGAATAAAATAGCAAATAAAATTAAAGCAGCAGCGTCATCTAAGGCCACAACTGGTAACAACGTATCCACTAATGGACCATGAGCGCGATACTGTTTAATAACCATTAAGGTTGCTGCCGGTGCAGTCGCACTAGCAATCGCGGCCAATGTTAATGCTAATTCTAATGAAACATATTGTGGGAAGATGAAGTGTGCGGCAAGCAAAGCAGCGATAACTAATATAGAAGCACCTAAAGCTTCTAAAACAGTAATCACCATGACTCTTTTACCTAAGGCTTTAATGGTATTGATTTTAAATGATGTACCAATTGAGAAAGCAATAAAACCTAATGCCACAGTTGATACCCATCCAAGGTTTTTAACAAAGCCATAGATAAGACCATCTTTAATATTTTCATAAGAGAAGTTATTGAATAATACGCCAAATAAAAATGGACCCATGATAATACCGGTAATGATATAACCAGTCACATTAGGTAATTTGATTAAGCGCATTAATCGCGTAGATAATAAGGCCACTAATAAAAGAACGGCCACATAAGCAAATATTGAAAATAATTCCATGCTAACTAAATAGAACCTTCAAAGTCATCGATTGCTCTTGAATACATAAAGCCTTTGATTTCTGTGAAGTTCTTTGTAGTTTCGCGAATAACTTTCTTTAAATCATCTAAGCGTTCTTTTTCAACAATGAAGACACCAAGGATACTTTCAAATGCATCTCTTTGTTCAACGTGTCTAAGATTGATGAAAGTATGCTCGCCTGGATAATAGTCAACAGCGTGTCTTAAAGATTCACTGGTCATAACAGTAGCGTTATAACCCGCTCTTTTAATTGCTTCTAATGCACCATAAGCGCGTTCGGTAGTTTTTAACACGAGTGTTAATTCAACTTTCATTTCTTTTTCCTCGCCTATGATTATAGATACTTTTTTTATTTTGTTAACAAAAACGTTATTATTTTTTATCTATTTTTTCTTTTACCATAAATCGCAAAAACGATTGTCGCTATTAAACCAATAATAAGAAACAAACCAAGTATTGGTGCAACAATGAGGATGATAGGAAGCGTTTCATGGAGCACTCTATGTTCTGAATAATGGCTATATTCAGTTCTAAGTATTTTTACTAATTCCACTTCTTTGCTTTCTCCTTCAGCGACAAGAGGTGCCTCAGAATAAAATGAGAAATTATTTTGTAAATCGACTTCGAAGTAACTATAAGTTCCTTCATCATTTATTCTAATAATTGCACCATAGCAAAAGCGATTATTATCAGCATCAAAATGCATATCTACCCTATTTAAATATGGAATATCAGGATTAATGGTATTCTTTTCGCTCGTAAGCGTAAAAGAACCATAGGCGTATACATCATCAAAGAAATCAACATAAGCATCTGCATTGATGATGAAATCATCTAAGTTATTAGTATCATAATTAGCGGATATCACGATATTTAATTCTTGGCCAGGGGCTAAAACACTATTTTTGGAAACGAAAGGTGTTTCTGTTTTATAAGAACTGAAATGGCTACCAGTAGGTGTTTCTTTAGGAAAACCTAATGAAAAATATTTAACATATCCTTTCCCTGTATTTTTGACATGAATCTTATATGATTTTCCATTTCCTGAGGCACTATCCTCATCATCATATTTATCAATTAATGTCATTTGAATATCACTATATGATTTGGTACTGACATCATATGGCGGTAAAGGCGGAGTGGCCTTAATAACTGGCGCGGATATGAGTGCCGCGGCTAATAAACTTAAAATTTTCATGCTTTTACCCTCTCACAAAACAAGACGAATAATCAAGCGATAATTGCTAAGCATTTTTTATTAATTTATTTAGATGTTAAATATTTTTAGCGTTTAAACTATTTATTTATAATAAATGTGCTACAATAATGTGGCGAAAAAAGGGGGGTACTGAAAATGAGTGAATATAAAGCAGTGCCAATTACACTTATTACTGGTTATCTAGGAAGTGGTAAAACCACATTAATTAACCACATATTAAAAAACGCTAAAGGTCATAAGATGGCGGTCATCGTTAATGATATCGGTGAAGTTAATATCGATGCTGAATTAATCGAAGAAAACGGTATTGTTAAAGGTAAAGATGAAAACTTAGTTGCCTTATCTAATGGCTGTATCTGCTGCACACTTAAGAAAGACTTAATTGAGCAATTAGCGGATTTAGTGAAACAACAAAAATACGACCATATCTTAATTGAAGCTTCTGGTATTTGTGAACCTGTACCAATTGCCCAAACAATTTCTTATATGGAACAAGAATTTGAGAAACAAAATTTACCAAAGTTCTATTGGTTAGACGCTGTTATCTCAGTCACTGATGCCTTAAGACTTAGAGATGAATTTGGATGTGGTGAAACATTAAAAGAAGCGACACGTGGTGAAGAAAACTTAGAAAACCTCGTTATTCAACAAATTGAATTCTGTGATGTCGTTATTCTTAATAAAGCTTCATTAATTAGTAAGGAAGAATTAAGAAGAGTTAAACTTGCTGTTAAAGCATTACAACCAGAAGCCAAGATTATTGAATCTGATTTCTGTGATGTTGATATTAATGAAATAATTGATACAAACCTCTTCGATTTTGATAAAGCCAGTGGCTCCGCTGCTTGGATTAGAGAATTTGAAGATTGGGATACTGATGTTGAGCATCATGACGAAGATGACGATGATGATGAAGACGAACATGAACATCATCACCACGATCATGATGAAGATGATGAGCACGATGAGCATGAACATGAAGAACATGAACATCACCATCATCACCATCACCACCATGGTGTAGAAAACGAAGAAGAAGGTACCGCTCTTGAATACGATATCAACACATTCGTTTATTATCGTAGAAGACCATTTGATCAAGATAAATTTGAACATTGGGCTAAAGAAGAAAGCGGTAAACACCATATTATTAGAGCAAAAGGTATTTGCTATTTCGAAAATGAAAAAGCTAATATCTATGTCTATGAATCCGCTGGTTCACAAATCACATTAACATTTGCGAGAAAATGGTATTCTGCAACATTAAGCAAACAACAAATCGCTTATTTAATTAAAAACGATGAAAACTTCGCTCATGACTGGGACGAAGAATATGGAGATAAATTAGTCAAATTAGTCTTTATCGGACAAAACTTAAACGAAAAAGCAATTAGGAAGGAATTGGATCAAATTTAATGAGAGAGAAATACTTCAACGTTAAAAATATTGCCCTTAATGGCATTATCGCTGCTGTATATGCGGTTATCACCATTGCTTGTGGTCCGCTCTCATATGAATTCATGCAATTAAGATTTTCTGAACTTCTAAACTTGTTAGTTTTCTTTAATCCAAGTTTTACAGTAGGTTTGACATTAGGTTGCTTATTAGCTAACCTTGCTTCATCATTAGGACCATTAGATATTATCTTTGGTACACTCACTACCTTTGTAGCGTGCGTCATCATGGTCATCTATTCTAGATTTATTAAAAACTTATTTAGTGTTGGCTTTATTCCATGTATCTTAAACGCTGTTGTCGTGCCATTTACCATTTATTTAACCACGATTAACACTAGTGAACCAATGGTATTAGATGCTGGTCTATACTTCACCATGTTTGGTTGGGTATTCTTAGGTGAATTTGCTTGTATCATAGTGATTGGTTATCCATTATTCTTATTACTATCTAAAAAGAATAAGAGATTCTATTCATTGATACTCGCTACTAGAAATACTGATTATAAGTGGTAAAGCATTTAGAGTAATTTAAAAGGTCCGCACACAACGGACCTTTTGTTTTGGATATTTACTTATTTAATTGAGATATTGATATCACCAGTATCGGTTTTGATCTTACAAAGGCCACCAGTTGTGGAACCTCTTGGATAGTTTCTACTACCAGTATCTGAATCAACATCGAAGATCTTGCTTGTTAATAATGTGCCTTTAACACTACCAGTATCAGTTTCAATATCTAACGTTTCAGCGTCAGCATCTTCGAAACGGACACTACCGGTTGATGTTTTGATTTGGATATGTTTGCTACCGACTGAATTAGTTAATCTTACATTACCTGTAGAAGCTCTAGTATTGAGATTAACGAATGTCGTATCGATTAATTTAACGCCACCTGTACTTGATTTGGTAGTAATATCACCTGTTGCGGTAATCTTATTAAGCGCAATATCACCAGTGGAAGTTTCAATATTAATGTTTTTAGCGGTTAAGCCGTCTAAAGAGACATCACCAGTGGAAGAATTGATTTGGATTTTTTCTTCAACGTTAGAATAAACTTGAACATTTCCTGTACTCACTTTTGTGGTGAAGTTTTTGAATGAGATTTTATCAGGTGTTCTAACGAAACCTGTACTGCTTTTGATATTGAAGTTTTCATAGGCTTTTTCAGGCACGTATACGGTAATTTTCATATTTCTGAAATCCCAGTCAAACCATTTTTCATACCATTTACGTTCATCCACTAATTTGATTTGTAATGTGTTATTTTCCACTTTGACATCGTGATGTTGTTTTTCTTTTTCATCACAATCAACTTTGGTTTTGCCATCGCTTGATAATTTGATTTCAAAGTCAGCGGTCGCAAGTTCGGCGTTGAATGATGTATATTCTTCTTCAATGTCATAACTTTTTTGAATATGACCAGCTCCTGAACTATTGGACATTCTAGTAACTGCGACAACAGTCACCACTGTCCCTGCTACCAATAAGACAGAGCCAAGAATAATAGGTAACAATATAATCTTTTTCATTATTTTCTTCCTCCTTTTCTGATGAAGGCGGCTTTAATGCCAATCATCATACGTTTTGTTAATCCGATTGTTAATTTTGTGGAGCCATAGCAGCCAAAGATCATTAAGATTGCTCCACCTAACGCCATGACACACATACCAAGCATTGCGAAGTTAGGTTCTCCATTAGTTAGTGTCATTACGAAGCTAATACCTGACATTGCTGATCCTGCCCATAAGGCTGTTTCAACTGTATAAGTCACTATTACTAATGTCCATAAGAGAATGAAACCCACTAATGCTAAGACAAAGCTCACAAGGACAACTGGTAGCCAGAACGGGAAACTACCGATGATGATGGCAATTTCCCAGCCTCGTAACGAGCGCTTAGGTGTCATCTTATGTTTGACCAGTGTGACTAGTTTTGTATCACCAGCGATTTCTTTGACAACTTCATCGACTGTACCAATCTCGGCTACAGCTTCTTCTTCGCTTTTACCTTCATCAATACGGTCATTAATCATTTCTTCATAGAAGCTAATACGTTCTTCGATGTCTTCTTTTGGTAACCCCACTAATTGTTCCTTTAGTGCGGTTAGAAATTCGTATTTGTACATAACTAACCCTCCCTATCAATAAAAGAATAGATATCCATTATTTCTTTCCATTCGTTTTTAAAGTCTTCGATTCTTTTTAAACCAATGTCAGTAATGTGATAATACTTTCGGAGCCTGCCTTCATATTCAGTAGATCTGACAATTAACATGCGTCCTTCCTCTAATCTTTTAAGAATTGTGTATAGAGTGGATTCTGATAATTCTAATATCGGCTTAAGGTCTTTAATAATCTTATAACCGTATGAATCTTCGTTTTTAATTGCTGCGAGGACACAGACATCTAGCACTCCTCTTTTTAATTGTGCATCCATTTCATACCTCTTCTTACGGTATACATCATATCACGAGGTATTATAGTGTCAAGCATTTTTATAAACAATTTTTTTATTAATTTTGAATTCAATAAAATAAGAATATAAGACAAAAAAAGAACCGAAATTCGGTTCGATTTTTATAGTTTG
>JAGBLL010000112.1 GCA_017635465.1 Bacilli bacterium | reverse complement strand
TAATAGTAAAACTAATCACTAACTTATTGCAATAAAATAACAGCGCAAAAGCGCTGTTTCTTTCTTCTGGAGCAAGTGACGGGAATCGAACCCGCATAATCAGCTTGGAAGGCTGATGTTCTACCACTGAACTACACTTGCGTAGCGAAAATGATTATATATCATTCTCACTAGTTTTTTCAATAAACTATTGATTAATAAAGGCTAATAATTGGTTTTTGTTTTGATAGCCCATTCTTGTATCAACACGTTCGCCGTTCTTGAAAAGGATTAATGTTGGCACAGCTTGAATGCCAAATTGAGCGGCAATAGTGCTAGCTTCATCAACATCCACTTTAATAATAGTGGCGTTAACTTCTTTGCTCACTTCTTCTAAAACAGGAGAGAGCATTTTGCATGGACCACACCAAGTGGCAAAAAAGTCCACTAAGACAGTACCTTCCGCGATTGCGGCTTTGAATTCTTCACGATCGTTAATATGCTTTAACATGGGGTTTACCTCCTAAATAAACATCTGTATGATTCCAACCACAATGATGTGTAATGGGTAGTATAGATAGCTACCATACTGGAACCATTTTTTATTATATCCGCGTAAACCGTTATAAAGCAAAATAAACGCTCCAGCAATAATTGCGTAGAGTTGAATTTGATATAAACTGACTGTTCCCCAAACATCCGCAACTAGGCTTTCGCATAAGAAATATCCTAATGTCATCGCGGCTAAAATAAGCACGGAAATAATATTAATCGCATTTCTTTCAAGATTTGAACCTTTATATAATTTCTTATCTATACCAGTTAAAGAACTACGATAACTGATAAAGACATCCGCTAATAGATGAGCAAGATAAAAACCAATGACTAATAAAATGCCATACCATCCATATTGTGTTCTAATGAAAAATGGGAACCAATGAACAACATGTCCGCATCCAACACATTCATAAGAAGAAACAATATAAGAAGTAACACCAAACGCTAATGGGAGAATAGCTAATAGCTTAATACACCATTTATTTTGCCCTAATAAATAAACCGCAACAGCGCCTAAAAGTAGGTCAATAAATATCACGCCATCATTACGCATCGATAAGCCGTTGTTTTTAAACATAGGCACAACTTCAGAAAGAAGGATTGCTAATGAAATAACACTAGCCATAACCCCTAATCTTAATGCGTATTTTTTAAAGCTTCTTGTGTGAATCGCCCCTTCTGCAATCATAAAGCAGAATAAAGGCAATGCTAATCGACCAATATATCTAAATGGTTCAATATCAAAAGCAAGACCAACGTGATCAATAGTCATCGTCAGTAGGGCGATGATTTTAAGCCAGAAGCCACTTAATATGAGAGGGAATTTACGCGTGTTGTCCATAATAATATCTCATTAATGTCATGATTGTGCTTGCTATATTATACATGATATGCGCACTCATAGAAGCACTAGGCCCACCTTTTTCATAAGCATATGTTAATAAGAAACCCATCAAAAGATATTGAGGAAGCGCTACTAACTCACTAACAATGTCTTCGTTATTAAATCTAAAATGAATAAAAGCAAAAACAATTGTCGTGGCAACAATAGCAACATATTTATTAAATCTTCTTAAAAAAGAATAAAAGCCAACACGATAAGTTAGTTCCTCACATATCGGTCCTAAGAAACCAAACAATAAGAAGGATAAAAGAGGGTAAACAACAATCACTGATTCCGCTGCCGCTTGGTTAATGTTTTCATTTCCCTGATACCAAATAGAAGTAATCATTGAAATGATAATTCCTAAACCAATAGCGATCGCACCAATAACGATGCCAATAACGTAATTGCTTAAATGTTTAAAGCAGTTAAAGAATAACTTCCTTCTCGTAAATAAGATAACCGCTAAAATAACAATGACCATCGTGAGATAAGTCAAACAAGCAATCGCCATCGATGACTCTAAAAAATTGCTATAAAATATTTCGGTCATTAGCATGCCAATATAGGCAAAACCAATAATAAAAACCGCTATCTGAGCAACAGGATGTAAGAAAAACACATTTTTAGGGAAGTCCTTTAATGTGCGTAATTCGTTAGTTTTATGACAGTCGGGACACTCTTCAAGTGTCGCATCGTGATAAGCTCCACAATTGGAACATTTAATAGATGTGAGTAACATTTACTTTTAATCCTATTAAAAAAATTATACACTAAAAGTAGAACTATTTATAGTCATAACTTGTTATAAGTTATCCATGCTCTCATTATGAATCTCAATGTCGATCAAATCAAAGCTTATCTTAACATCGGTTTACTAGTTGTTTTTATTGCGCTAGTCGTCGGTGTTGCCCTTGCAGCATTTAGAGGCTTCAGACGCGGTGTTTGGAAATCCACCCACAACATGGTCTTTATTCTCTCTTTAATCATCATTGCCTTCGTGACTTTAGATCCTATATGCAAGTTTGTTGAAAACTTCAATATTGGTCAATATCTCGTTGGCACTTTTAAATTATCGCAAGTAAAAGAAGGCGTTGAATCGGCATATTATGTCCCGGTGACAACGGTTAAAGAAACAGCCGCTGAATTCATCAAGGGCATGTATATGTTATTTAATATTTCAAGTAGTTCCGCTAGTGCGACTAATTTTGCTTTCGCTATTGTGGAATCTTTAATTAAAGTAGTTTTATTTATCGTGGATATGATATTGATTGTTACCTTAGGTAACTTATTGTCATTTATCACTTGGTATCTCATCGCTCAGCATCTTGTTCCACGCATCGCTAGAAGAGTGGTTAAAATCAGATGGTTAGCGGCTATTGAAACCGCAGCGACATATTTGATTTTAACAGTCTTATTCATGACACCATTTACTTCTATCGTCAATTCGCTTAATCAATCGTATCAAAAGAATAGACCGACTTCTGATAATGAAGTAGTGCAGAACATCGGTAATTTCGTTGATGCATATAATGATTCTTTATTCGCTAAAATCTTATTCAACTGGACAGTTGATGATAACGGCATGACCATTGACACTAAACTATTTAGCACATTTACCAGTGGCGTTAGTGAAGATGTCGTTGTTAATATCGTTAACGAATTAGGCAATCTCACCAATTTAGCGGTCATTGCCACTCAAGGCATTTGTAAAGACCAAGAAGGTAAAACATCATTTGACGCAATGAGACTCGTCTATCAAGATACAGTCAATTCCATCTTTGATGTCTTAGGCAAATCTAATCTCATTTCTAATATCTTACCAATGGCGGCAGAACTCGCTCTCAATAGTGGTGTTCTTGATCAAGTTATTCCAACACACTTACTCAATGTCAGTGATGTTGAATGGAATAAAGAAATTGGTAACGTGCAAGAAATGGTTGATAGTTTCTTTGAAAGTGGCATCATCGATGCTTTGATTACTGTTGATGAATACGGTAAGCGTAACTTCCGTAGTTTCCAAGGTAATGATTTATACGATTTCTTAGATGAGATTCTTTATAGCGATAAATTTGATGAAGTATTGAACGTTTTCAAAGCAATGGATAATTCCAAAATCTTATCACGCATAGTTCCTGCTTTCATTTATATGTTTGAAAATGGCGAACAAGGCGCAGCAATGAAGCAATTCCTTCCATTCTCTTGGGAAGAATTAAATGAATTCTCCTGGGGTTTTGAATTATATGCTTTATTTGATTTCCTCCATCAAACAGTGGCCATTGATAGAGACTTCTTAAAAGCTTTCTTAGTGCAAACAGGCGCATATGTTCCAGCGGAAGGTGAAAGATACACTAAACTTCCAACAGTTATCTCTCGTAATATTTCTAAATTCAATCAATTAATCGTTGGCGAAATTGATAGTGAAGGCCACGTTAAAAACGCTGATAAATATGGTCGTACCATTGTCTTTGACAAAGGTAAACGCCTTGAAAACCGTCATTATTGTTTACTTGATATGAAGATTTTTGAAATGGCATTACCAACTGTTTTAAATAGCTTATATAGTCTCGATTTCATGAAGACCTATGCCGACTATACTACTGAAACTGATGAACTTAGCTATAAAGCCGCAGTCGATAAATTAAGCCAAGGCGTTGTCCTTTCTAATTTCAAAAATGAATTTAATAATATCCTTAATATCTTAGGTACATTAGGCAAAGATGAAGGCTTAGTGGGTGTTTTATTTGGTGAAAATATCAATACCATCATGGATGATCCAGATAATTTCTTCTCCATTAAAACAAGCACAATTAATGTCTTTAAAGAAGCTCTTGTTAAGATTGAAGATTCTTCACTTTTATATTTCGGTATCGTCCCAATTATTAAATCTTTATTAGGTGGTCCAGAAGTGACTAATGCTTTTAAAGATATGGGTTTAAGAAACGATATCTTAATTTCTGCGATTAATCATGACGCTAAAAAGACTGATCGCTCATTATTCACAGATTTAGCCTCTTTACTCAATCACTGGGATGAATTATCCAATGTCTTTACCGCATTTAATGGTGGTACTGATGACATCATGACTAAACTTAAAGATGAATCTTTAGTGGATGATTTAACTTCTATCCTTAAAGCCATCATTGAAAATCCAATTATTAATCCAACGCCTGAAGCAGGTGATACATATGAAAAGAATGAAAACCTTTATATTCTTCTAGAATATGTCTTCTCTATGACTGGCGATAGCGGTCTCACTGTGACTAGAGATACATTACGCAATGTTGAAAGCCCAGGCCATACGTGGGGTGATGAAATTGATGCTTTTGGTGACATCATTAAATATGTCGCTTCTCACGACGTCATGAACGCTGCTGACTTATTTAAAGATGGCTTAACTAGAAGCGCTATATCTAATTTAAAAGATGAAGGTGATGGTAAAGTTGGCTTACCAAAACTATTCACCCTCATCGATAAATCTTATATCTTCTCATCTTCTTTAGGACCATTCTTAGATAAGATGTTTGCTGATACTTTAAGTGATTTCTTAATTGATACTGGTAATCATGTTTCTTTCTCTAACATCGTAAGTTGGACAGATGAAGGACATAATATCGGTAATTTATTAGATTCTTTATATACCTTAGTGCCCGCTAACGATGAAGAAGCAAAAACATTCTTATCCAATTTTGATCTGAGCAAACTTCATAACATTGTTGAATTAAATGATATGCTCCATCAATTATCGCATTCTGGTATCTTCACTTATATCGATGAAAGTAGTGTGAAGCATTATCAATTTGGTAAATGGTTCTACGGTAAAGTCAATGACACAATGTCTAAATTCACAGTTAATAGTAGTAATTATGACTTATTAGCGGATCCAAAACCTGATGTTGATTCTACTTGGACTTGGAAAGATAGCTGGGGTAAAAAACCAGGAGAAATGGTTACTGATGCTGATCCATATTTCGTTGAATATCAAAATGCTTATAATCCAGATGGCACCTTAGTGAACACTCATATGATTGCCTATCGTGACTTCGTCTATTTAAAAGGTTTAGCTAATACTGATGATACATTACCAACTGAGTGGTGTGATTATGAAGCCTTCACCGTCAAACAAGAAGCCTTCCTAGCCGCTCATGAAGCTGATTTAACTAACCCAAGCGGTCAATATCTAGCTGAAGAAGCTAACGTTTGGGGTGATTATTACGGTAGTGATAAATTCGTTAGTGATTACACTGATGTCTTTGATAGTGATGAAATTTCTCGTGTCTGTCGTTTCATGACCTATTCAATGCGCGTTTTAGGAAATGCCACTAAAGGTCCAAATGCTGGTAATCAAGTACCATTTAATCAATTACCAAATTCCTTAGTGGAAGGATTATTAACTTCCATTAACGAAACATCATGTTTACGCATCTGCTTATATAGTTTCTATCGTATTGCTGGTGAAAACTTATTAAATGGTTATAGTGCTTTCAACTTATCAAGTGCTTATAACGCTTATATGGTTGATGCCGGTTACGACATCATGGATTTTACTAGTGCAAGAGTCGCTAGAAAAGCGGAAGTTGATAAACTAGTGGACTTCTATGAAGTCATTAATAAAGCTAAAGATAAAGGCATTATCGATTCTAGTAATAATTTTGATTATTCTAAACTTAATAAAGATGGTTTCTTAAACGATATGAAACAAGCGCTTAAAGATTTAGGCGATTCATATATCTTCCATCGTTTAGGTTCCGCTAAAGTCGGTAGTGCGACTACTTTCCAAGGCTTATTCAATTCAATGCTTAAAGAAAGTAGCATCAAAGATAGTATCTATTTAGGCGCTAATTCACCAAAAGACGCTAATGCCACTAATTATTCTTCTAAAGATACAAAGGTTGATTATCTTGTTAAATCAACATTCTTAACTGACCAAGAAATTAGTGATTTATCTTTAGATTACGCTACTCAAATTAATAAACATCATGCTGAAATCGATAATTTGTTAAATAGTGTTGATGCTTTCTATTCATTAAAGGATAAAGATGGTAATACTGTCACTAATATCAACAATGTTGATATGAAGAGAAGTGACAACATCGAAACAATCGAAACATTATTTAATAATCTAAATAACAGTAATTTATTAAGCGACTGTTTACCTAATACCATTTATAAAATCTTTATTGAAAACGATCAATTCAATATCGAAAGCAATGGTCAAAAAGTTAACTTCAGTTGTGTTGACCCATATTATCATTATTTCTATAACGATACCGTGGCTAGAAGCGAAGCTAATTACTCCGCTAAATATTTAACTAAAGACATTAATAGCATCGTTAAATTATTAGAAGATTATCAAGAACTTGATACACAATTAGACGGTAAAGAAATGTCTAATCCATTAGCCTTAAAAGCCATTACTGGTGAAGGTGGAGCACTTAAAGATATCTTAATGGATATGCATAATTCTAATTTGTTCCATTCTCCTGCTAGAAGAGGCGACTATCCAGGTATCAGTTATTACACAGATAAATTTGATAATGGCTATACATTATTTGAAGAAATGATTGCTAAGATTTGTAGCTTCGTTAGCTTAGATACATTTGCTTACGATTCTTCTTATGATTCTCAAGCTAGCGCTAGTGCAAAATTATATGACCGCATTAAAGAAATGACACAAGCTGATGATACAGGCGTTTCCACAAATGTCTATCATAAAGCGCAAGGTTTAGCGTGGTCACAAGAAGTCGACGCCATTATGAAATTAGCTAATACCGCCGCTGATTTAGGTAGTGGTTCATCTTTAGATGTCTCAACTTTTGCCCTTGATCAATTAGATCCAATCGATATTAAGAACATGCTTAAAGCAGTTAACAGTTCCGATATCGTTTGTGATGCTTTACCAAAATTCATCAAAGATGGTTTTGATGCCATTAACTTAGGTACACTTACTACTTATGACACCGTTAATTATGCCTATTATCGTTTAGGCCAAGTCGTTTATGGTGGTAGTAACGCTAACGCTGATGAAGACACAGAAATTGATAACATTTATCAAGTGATGAATTCCATCCATAAAGAAGGCACACCAAAATATGTCACCAATATGGATAACTTAAATGAATTCGTCCAAGGTACAGAAGGTGAAGCACGCTTAACTGGCTTATTACGTTATGTCTATAAATCACATATCTTAAATACCTCTTTAGCGGGTAATTATGAAGAATATAACACTTTAACAACTGGTCAAAAGATTACCGCTCAAGGCATTATGCTTAATAATTCCTTAGGCGCTGATTTATCTTCTTATATTGCTCGAGACGCTGATGCTTCCTCAGCCGCTAAGAGTGAAGCGGATAAGATTGCTACACTTTCTAAATTAGTGCATATGCATAATTATTTTGAAGATGAAAATGATATTACTTATATTGTTGAAGCCAAAGGCTTAAAGCAATTAATTGATTTAACAAGCGGTGAAATTACCGCAACAACATTCTCTGATAACAATATTGAAACAATTAAATCTAAGAAAACTTTAATCTTACAAATTGTTGAATGCGCTTATAACGCCACTAGTGAAACAGATTCATTGTTATACAAACGTTCCGCAATCGCTTCTGAATTTGTTTCTGGTTTATTTAATTACATCTTAGAAAATCAATATACTAAACTTGATACCAATCCAGCCTACGCTACTTATCGTTATCAATTATTTAGCTTTGGTAATGATGACGCTAATACATTAGTGTTAAGCGATTATGACGAACTTGATACCGTTGAAAGAGATGGTTTAGAAGGTATTATTGATTCCTTATCATATATCGGTACAACTAGTACCCCAGCTTCAATGAAAGCTAATAGTGAATCAATTAAAAACTGCTTTGCTATGATGGGTAAAGATGCAGGCAATAATTCACATCTTGCTCAAGCTTTATATCTCACTGAAGCCCATCAATATATCAAGCTATTGAGAAACCCATTAGTGCTCAACGCTGGTGAAATGTTTGTTCCTGTTGATGAAACAGTTACTGATCCAAGTGTAGATAATAATATCTACAGCAATACTTTCTCATTTAAAGAATATGGTGAATATATCCATACCTTCTTATCAGGAGCAACAATTCTTATTTAATATGGCAAGTACAGTTAATAAGCAATTTATCAATCAAATCGAAGTGATGAAATCTAAATTCATCGCTTACTTAGTACCACTTAATAACGAAGAAGACTTTAAACCATTATTAGCCATTCTTCGTAAAGAACATAAAAAAGCCAAACATATCGTTTATGCTTACCGCGTCAACATGAAGAGTAAATCTAGTGATGACGGGGAACCAAAAGGCACAGCGGGACATCCATTATTAGAGCTTTTACATAAAAAAGACATTAATAATGTCGCTCTATTGGTTGTTAGATATTTTGGTGGTACTCTATTAGGTGCCTCAAGATTGTTGAGGACATACTTACAAGCGGGAGTGGATGTCATTAACGCGAGTGAGTTAATCAGTATTTAGAAAGGAAATCATCATATGGCAGAATGTACGCATAACTGTGATACCTGCGGCGTTGAAGGCTGTGGGGAACGTATTACAAAATCAAAACAAAACGAATTAAGCAATATCAAAAGAATCATCGGTGTTCTTTCTGGTAAAGGTGGTGTTGGTAAATCATTCGTCACCTCATCAATCGCTGCTTATTTAAATAGAAATGGCTTAAAAGTTGGTATCTTAGACGCTGATATTACTGGTCCAAGTATTCCAAAAGCCTTCGGCATTAAAGAAAAAGCTTATGGCGAAAATAATTTCATCTATCCCGCGAAGAGCAAGGGTGGCATTGAAATCATGAGCGCTAATTTATTGCTTGATAATGAAACTGATCCAATTATTTGGAGAGGACCATTATTAGGTAATTTGGTTAAGCAATTCTTCGAAGATGTCGCTTGGGGCGAATTAGATGTCTTATTAATCGATATGCCTCCAGGCACAGGTGATGTGGCTTTAACCACATTCCAAAGCTTACCAATCGATGACTTAATCATCGTCACCTCTCCTCAAGACTTAGTGTCTTTAATCGTTTCTAAAGCCATCAAGATGGCGGAAATGATGAACATTCATGTCTTAGGCGTCGTTGAAAATATGTCATATCTAGTCTGCCCAAAATGTGAAGAAAAGATTCCTTTGTTTGGCGAATCACATTTAGATGAATTCGCTAAACAAATGAAATTCGATATTTTAGGTAAGTTACCACTCAATAGTGATAACACCAAACTCATGGATACAGGTGAAATCGAAAAGATTTCCCTTCCAGAAATTCAATCAATCATCAATAAAATCAAAGGAGAATAATTATGTCTGAATTTGAAAATCGTCGTAAAAAAGTGTTCGATCAAATGAAAGATAATAGCGTTGCTTTGTTCTTTTCTGGCGTCAGCAAAATCGCTAGTGAAGATGAATATCTTCCATTTGTGGTTAATAAAAATTTCTATTATTTAACAGGTATTAAACAAGAGCACAGCGCTCTTATGTTAATTAAGGCTATTGGTGAAAGAAGAGCTTACCTCTTCATTGATCCATATAGCGAATTAAAAGAGAAGTGGACAGGTAAACGCTTAACACAAGAACAAGCAACCTATATCAGTGGCTTAAATAGTGTTTACACAAGTGATAACTTAGAAACAATGTTATCTTTAGCCCTCACTAATGAAAACAATCAATATGGCGATATCGATTGTGTTTATTTAGATTTGACTTCTCCAGAACAAAAGCTTAAAGAAGGCATGTTCATGAATGATTTATCAGTTAAAATACAACTCGATTATCAAAAGACCGTCATTGATAGCTATCCAATCTTAAGAGATTTAAGAATGGTTAAATCCGCTGCTGAAGTTGAATGCTTAGTCAAAGCTATTGAAAGAACAAATAACGGCATTGCTTTCGCTCTTAACCACTTAAAAGTGGGCATGAAAGAACATGAACTCGCTGATTATTTTGAATTATATGGTCGTTTACATGAACGTTCTACATTAGCGTTCTCCACAATCGTGGCCTCAGGTAAAAACGCTACATGTTTACATTATCCTTCTCAAAACGATACCGTGAAGGAAAATGATTTAATACTCTTCGACCTTGGTTATAACCACGAAGAATATAGTGCGGATATCTCTCGTACTTTCCCAGTAAATGGTAAGTTTGAAGGTGTCCAAGCTAAAATATATGAAGCAGTCCTTAACTGCAATAAAGCAGTTATTCAAATGATTAAACCAGGATTAACCATTAAAGATTTACAAGAATTTGCTACCGAATTTTTACGAAAACAATGCATCAATTCTGGCTTAATGGATATTAATGATGATATTAGAAATTATTATTATCATAATGTTTCTCATCATTTAGGTTTAGATACTCACGATATTTCTTTAAGAGAAAAACCACTTCAAAACGGTAATGTTATTACTGTTGAACCAGGTTTATATTTTGCTAAATATGGTGTCGGTGTCCGTATCGAAGATGATGTCTTAGTAAGTGAAGACGGAGCGGTCGTCTTAAGTAAAAACATCGCTAAAGAAATGGTCGATGTTGAAAGAATGATGGCCACACGCATATAGAGGTTAAAAAATGAAGTACATTTTAGCGATTGATCAAGGAACAACAAGTTCAAGAGCCATTTTATTTGATCGTAACGGTAAACCATTCCAAATGGCCCAACGTGAGGTATCATGTATCTTCCCTCATTCTGGCTGGGTTGAAGTTGATGCTTTAGCCATTTGGGTCTCAGTTGTAGATGTCATCAACGAAGTCTTAATCAAGGCTAATTTAACAATTGATGATATTGATTCTATTGGTCTAACAAACCAAAGAGAAACTTCAGTAGTATGGTCAAAGAAAACTGGCTTACCTGTTTGTAACGCCATTGTATGGCAGTCCCGTCAATCCGCTGAAATATGCGATAAATTAGAAGATAAAAAAGAATTTATTCATCAAAGAACTGGTTTATTAATTAATCCATATTTCTCCGCTAGTAAGATTCGTTTTATTCTTGATCATTTAGAAGATGGACAAAACAAAGCGGAATCAGGCGATTTATTATTCGGCACAATCGATTCTTGGATTATTTATAAATTAACTAAAGGTAAAGTGCACGCTACTGATGTCACTAATGCTTCTAGAACATTATTATTTAATATTAACGAAATGAAATGGGATGAAGAATTATGTGCTTTATTCAATATCCCAATGAAGATGTTACCAAGCGTTAAACCAAGTGCTTATGATTATGGCGAAGCTAGTTATTTAAAATGTTCCGCTCATATTACAGGTGTGATAGGTGACCAACAAGCAGCGTTATTTGGTCAAACATGTTTTACCGCTGGTGAAAGTAAAAATACCTATGGTACTGGTTGCTTCTTATTAGTTAATACCGGTAATAAACCAGTCTTCTCGCATAATGGCTTATTAACCACTGTAGCGTGGCAAATTGGTGAAGAAGCTACTTACGCTTTAGAAGGTTCGGTCTTCGTTGGTGGCGCAGTTGTCCAATGGATGAGAGATGAAATGCAACTCATCAAAGACTCCGCTGAATGTGAACAAGTGGCCCAACAAAGCCATCGTACTAAAGTTTATGTTGTTCCCGCTTTTACTGGTTTAGGAACACCTTATTGGGATGATGATGCAAGAGGTGCGGTGTTTGGTTTAACAAGAGGCACAAATCGTTCCCAATTTGTTAGAGCGTGTTTAGAAGGCATTGCCTATCAATGTAAAGATGTCATGGAAGTCATGGAAAAAGATGCTGGTCAATGCATCACTGTATTAAAAGTTGACGGTGGGGCTACAAAAAATAAGTATCTTATGCAGTTCCAAAGTGATATATTACATACAACAATTAAATTACCACAATGCTTAGAAACAACCGCTTTAGGTGCGGCCTATATGGCGGGTCTCCAATCCGGTTATTTCCCTAATTTAGAAAGCATTAAGAAAATTCATGAATATCAAGCGACTTATAATCCAATCATGAAACAAAAAGAAGTGAAAGAATTATATCGCGGTTGGAAGAAAGCGGTCAAAGCGACAAGAATGTTCAAATAAAATGGAAAACAAAAATATCTGGAGTGAAGCGCAAGTAACAAACTATATTAACAGCATTCAAGTGAATGTTCCTCTTGATGCTAGTTATATTTATGGTGTTTATGAACTCGCTAATGAACTCATTGGATATGTCGATGAAGAAAATAGTCAAATAGAGGTTAAAGAAGTTAACCAATTTGAACTCTTACTTTATGTCGTCGGCGAATATTACTATTCTATTTCTCATTTAGATGAAAAAGGCATTCAAAGATTTAAAGAAAATGAAACATATCCTTCATCTATGGCAAGTGTCGCCGCGGATAAATATTTATCATTGTCTATCTTTAACCATGTTGAAAAGAAATTAGGTAATAGATTCCTTCCTCCAGCGTCATCTTTAAATATTTATTTAAATTTCATGCTTAATATCGTTAAAGGCTATAAGAAAAATGATCCTCAATCATCTCTTATTAGTGACCTATTAATGAAGTCATTAACTATTTCTCGTAGCATCTTAGAACAATTATTAAACGGCTATGAAACAGAAGCTTTCTCTTCT
>JAGBLL010000111.1 GCA_017635465.1 Bacilli bacterium | reverse complement strand
CTTTTCTTTTCATAGATTTTAGATAAATAAAGGGATACAGAAATGGTTTTTTAGTCCATTCCCATATCCCAACGTCCTATCTATATTATATCAAAATTACTGATATAATCACAACATTTTTCTTAAAAAGATTTTATAATTTTTATTTGTTTATATACGAATAAAGAGATGTAGTTTATCCCCAGCCTATAGAGGTAGCAATCGAGCAGTTCTTGTCGATGTAGGGGACTTTTTGCTAAAATATGTTAAATCATGAGTAAAGAAACTGTTTCATTTCCTATCACTAGCGAAAAAGTCGATGAATTGATAGCTTTTTATTTGCCTTATCAAAAACTTAATAATGGCGAATATATTATCTTTCAAGCGGATTATTCAGGAGTGATTATCACTATCTATAGAGATAAGAAGAGTAATCATAAAGTCGTCTTCATGGGTCCTGATGCTTTAAAAGAAGCACAAAAATGGAACATCGAAGCGGAGGCTAAAGAAAATAAAGCTAAACTCAATGGAGGATGGCTTTGTAAAGATAACCAAATCGGTAGCGACGAAGTCGGTGTTGGTGATTTTCTTCTTCCTGTTGTCGTTGTGGCCGCTTTTGTCCGTGGTAGAGATTTAAAAGAATTAGAATCATTTGGGGTCAAAGATAGTAAGAAACTAACTGATGAAAAAATTAGAGAAATTGCCCCACATCTACTTAAGAAGTTTTTTGTTTCTAAGCTTTGCTTACCTAATGAGCATTATAACGAATTAATCGCCCAAGGCGAAAACTTAAATAGTATTAAAGCCAAGATGCATAATCGCGCTTTACTTAATATGTTTAAGAAATTCCCAGACACTAAAAACATCTTTGTGGATCAATTTGTCGCAGAATCTAAATATTTTGGTTACTTAAATGACCCAAAAGAACAAAAAGTCTTAAATATCACTTTTAAAACTAAAGGTGAATCATATTATCCATGTGTTGCTTTAGCAAGTTGTATTGCTAGATATGCTTTTTTACTTGAAAAAGACGATTTAGAAAAGAAATATAAAATGACTTTCCCTTGTGGCGCTTCTTCTAAAGTTAACGAATTCTCTAAAAAGTTCATTAAGAAATACGGTTTAGAAGAATTTAAAAAAATCGCCAAGGTACACTTCGCGAATTTTAAAGAAATAATGAACGATTTAGCGTAAGCTAGCTAAAACTTTTTCAAAATATTCAGGTAATGGGATTTCGAAGACCATTTCCTTTTTTGTTTTTGGATGAATAAGTTTCAACTTATAAGCGACGAGTAATTGTCCGTTTTTATATAATTTATCGTAGTTTTTACCTGCGTATAATGGATCACCATCAACAGGATAGCCAATCGCGGACATATGGACACGTATTTGATGTGTACGACCACTGACTAATTGGCACTTCACTAAAGTGTGGTTATTAAATCTTTCCACGACAACGAAATGCGTAATCGCGGGTTTACCGTCCTTAACGACCGCCATTTTCTGACGGTTATTTTTATCTCTACCTATAGGCATTTCGATGGTACCACTATTTTCTTTAATGACTCCTCTCACTAAAGCCATATATTCTCTAGCCATTGTGTGGTCTTTAAGTTGTTCCGCAAGGAAATGATGTGCGTTATCGTTTTTAGCGACACATAATAAGCCAGAAGTATCTTTATCAATTCGATGGACAATACCTGGACGAATAACGCCGTTAATTGAAGAGAGTGAATCTTCCATAAACATCAAAGCGTTTACGAGTGTACCTGAATAATGGCCGTTTGCCGGATGGACGACCATTCCTTGAGGCTTATTGATAACAAGGATATCATCGTCTTCATAAACGACATCTAAGGGGATATCTTCTTCCTTGATGTCACTCTTTTGATCAACGATTTCTTCCACTTCAATAACATCGTTTTCTTTAACCTTAAATGATGGTTTTTCTACCTTACCATTGATAGTGATTTTGCCTTCATCAATAAGTTTAGTAATAAAAGAACGAGAAAGTTCATTGTTTAGTAACGCTAAAGCCTTATCTAGTCTTTCACCATTTTCTTTAAAGGAAACAATATATTTCATATCTATTACTAATTATTTACTAGTTATTCACTAGGTTCGTCCTTTTTAGTTTTTGCTTCTTCAAGTTCTCTTTCTGTCTTAGAAAGGATCTTTTTAGGGGCATCTGCTTGTTTGACAACGGTCTTATTCTTCGCTCTATAGTCTTTAACCTCTTGAACGATGATATAAACAATGAGCATAAATGCCGCGATAACGATACAGCAGTCCGCAATATTGAAGACATAACCCCAGAACCAATAGAAGTCAATCCAGTCCACTACGCGCCCAGTAAATAGGCCACTTTCACCTTGTAAAGGACCATAGAAAATACGGTCAATCATGTTACCAAAAGCACCGACAATAACCATGATTAATGTCGCTCTAATGAACTTGGTCATCGTCTTTCTTTTGATGATCAAATAGCACATTAAACCAATGGAAATAAGTGTGGCCACTACTAGATAAATGATTCTATTTGCGGTTGGATTACCTGTGCCCATACCAAATGCTGCGCCTTCATTTAAGACATAGCTAATATGAACAAAACCCCAGTCTGCAATGACACCAACTGTGTTATGAGATAAAGACATCACTAACTGTTTGGTAAAGATGTCTAGTCCTAAAAGGACTAAACCTAACCAAATAAATGAGTTAAAGAACCATTTAAGGCCGAATAATAATTTTTCTTTCATTATTTAACGACCTCATTGCAGCGTTTGCATAAGTAGGTACCATCTTCTTGTAAGACAGCATCACTTTCATAGTTCCAACATCTTTCACAGAAGTGACCTGTATGATGGATGACTTTCACTTGTGCGTTTTGATAAGTTGCACCATCGTTATCTTCTTCTTTGATTTCACTAACGACGAATAATTGATTTCTTAAATGCGCATCAAAACTATTAAATAGTTTTCTTAAGTCTTCATTGTTAAACTTGATGGAGACATAAGCTTCTTGAGCGGAACCGATAACTTTGTTGTTTCTAGCGTCTTCTAAAGCTTTTAAAACATCATCTCTTAAGAGTTTGAAACTATCGTATTCTTTTAAGACTTCCCCATTCACATCATGATATTTTGGATAATCATAATATTGTGGATTAGAAGCGCGCTTACCTGGCATGTTGTTATTAAATTCATCCATTGTAAATGGAAGAATTGGATTAAGTAATCTTAATAATGCTTCACCAACTTGATATAAGACTGTTTGGACTTGTTTTCTTCTTAAAGAATCCTTGCTTTCGCAATATAAGACATCTTTATTGATATCTAAATAGAAGCTACTTAAATCTGTAGACATGAATGTCATGATGTCACTTGTGGCTTCGCCAAAGTTATATTTATCGAAAGCTTCTGTGACATTCTTAACTAATAAGTTAAGAGATTCTAAGATATATAAGTCAACTTTCGCAAATTCATCCACTTTGGTATTTGGATCATAGTCCACTAAGTTCCAGGAGATGAATTTTAATGTGTTTCTAATCTTACGATATTGGTCTGCTACTTGTTTGATTAAGTTTTCACCAATACGAACGTCTTGTTGATAATCAACACTAGCGACCCATAAACGGAGAATATCCGCGCCATAGACATTAGCAATCTTAGTAGGATCAACGCCATTACCTTTGGATTTATGCATTTGTTCTCCATGTTCATCTAAGACCCAACCATGGGAGACAACATTCTTAAATGGCGCGACGTCATTAGTAGCGACACTTAAAATAAGTGAAGAGTTAAACCAACCACGATATTGGTCACTACCTTCGAGATATAAATCACTTGGATATTTGATACCTCTATCATTAAGGACACCATTCCAAGAAGAACCACTGTCGAACCAGACATCCATAATGTCTTTTTCTTTAACGAATTTGCCATTTGGTGAATGTGGGTTTGTATAACCTTCTGGTAATAAGTCTTTTGCGTCTCTTTCATACCAGACGTTACTACCAAACTCTTTAAAGAGTTTAGCGACATGGTCAAAGACAGCTTTATCAATAATTGGGGTTTCATCTTCAGCGTAGAAGATTGGGATTGGGACACCCCACGCTCTTTGACGGGAGATACACCAGTCTGCTCTATCTTTAATCATATTAACCATTCTAGTTTCACCCCAGGATGGATACCATTTCACTTTGTGAATTTCATTTAAGAGTTTTTCTCTAATTGGTTCAATAGAGCAGAACCACTGTTTAGTAGCTCTAAAGATGACTGGTTTATGTGTACGCCAGTCATGTGGATAGCTATGTGTAAAGGTACTATGCTTTAACAAAGCATTATTTTCTTTTAAGATTTCTAAAACGATATCGTTAGCCTTTTCATAGAAAACGCCTTCAAGTCTTTCCCCTGTACCTTTCATTAATTTGCCGTGTTCATCAACAGGACAATATGGTTCTAAACCTCTGCCTGGATATTTTAAGCAGACTTGATAGTCTTCCACACCATGTCCAGGAGCAGTATGAACTAAACCTGTACCAGCGTCATCGGTAACGTGTGTACCAACGATGACAAGTGAGTCTCTATCATAGAAAGGATGTTTACAAACAACGAACTCTAATTCACTACCTTTGAAGCGTTTGATGAGTTCGCATCTTTCTAAACCTAGTTCTTCTTGTAGTTTTTCGGCGAAATCAGCAAGGAAAACAAGTTTTCCCTTGTCCGTATCATACTCGCCATAAACGAAGTCAGGATGGGCTGAAATCGCTAAATTAGCGGGTAATGTCCATGGAGTGGTTGTCCAGATAACGAGTCTCGCGTCTTGATCGACAACACCTTTACCATCTCTCACAGGGAAAGCGACATAAATAGAATGAGATAAAACATCAGCGTATTCAATTTCTGCTTCCGCGAGAGCGGATTCACTACTTGGTGACCAGTAGACTGGTTTTAAACCTTTATAAATTAAGCCTTGAAGCGCCATTGAGGCGAAAACTTCAATTTGTTTAGCTTCGTATTCTTTTTTTAATGTTAAATATGGATTATCAAAATCGCCTAATAAACCTAAGCGTTTGATTTGTTCTTTTTGTCTAGCCACTTGTGTATAAGCGTATTCTTCACACTTCTTACGGAATTCGCTTAATGGAATGGCTTTTCTATCAACACCACTTTTAGTGACTTGGTTTTCAATTGGAAGACCATGTGTATCCCAACCAAAGACAAATGGTGTCTTATAGCCTTGCATATTCTTATAACGGATAACTAAATCTTTCAAGATTCTATTAAGCATATGGCCACAGTGCATATCGCCATTAGCGTATGGAGGGCCATCATGAAGAACGAATTCTTTGGCCTCTTTACGATTGAGGTTCATGTTTTCGTAGACTTTTTCTTCTTCCCATTTCTTCACTAAAACAGGTTCTTTTTGATTGAGATTACCTCTCATTTCAAAATTAGATTTGTTCATTAGAAGTGTTGTTTTGTAATCCATAATTAACTTCCTTTCAATATAAAAGCGTCCATCTAAGGACGCTATTTAGCGCGGTACCACCTTAGTTCTAAAGATTTTATCTTTAGCACTTAATTACTTCCTTAACGATGAAGTTTTCGGAGGCTTACTATTAGTTCAGCTCTCATACAAAGAAGTGATACCTTCTTAATCTTACTGTTTGGCTTCCACCATCCCAAACTCTCTATTAGCAGACTTTAAGAAGACGTGTCTTCTAGGACGTCATAATTTTATTAAATTATTTCATTAAAGGCAATACTATTAATTTTTAATGATGTGCTACCGGTAAAAATATATGTGACTTGACCTTGTAATGGCGTTACTATTGAAGTTCCATATACTTTAGCGACATCTTTATTGTTCACAGTGACACTATTTAAGAGAACACTATCACCAACTTTAATCGTTAAAGAATAAGAACTGCTCGTATTACCAACGAAGCATTTAATATAAGCTGCATCGACTTTATATGATTCTTTTGTCTTAAAGACAAATTTTGTTAATGGTTTTGTATTACTACCGAGAGTGACACCGACTGGTGAACCATCTTGGTTGATATTAGTGATGGTCATTGTATTACTTGAAGAGATATTCGCACTGCTATCGAAATTAAGAATGAATTTCTCATTGCCGTAGACAACTTCTTGATCTTGGGCTTTTTTACCTTTATTAATGCCATTAGCGGATAAAGATATTTCACCACTTGAGCAAGCCGCTAATGGATTGAGAGTAATACGATATTTAAATGTGTCATCTCCAGCGGTAATAATAGCGTCAATTGCTTCACCATCATCAGTGGAAAATGTGTGATTAGTTAATGAATTTGTGTAG
>JAGBLL010000110.1 GCA_017635465.1 Bacilli bacterium | reverse complement strand
AGATGTTGTAATTAAAAGAATTGAATGGGATGATCTTATTCCTTCTTTAAATAATGGTTCTATTAATATGGTTTTAGCGGGTATGAGTTCTACCGCGGAAAGAAGAAAGACCATTGATTTTACTGAACCATATTTAAAAAGTGATTTGGCTTTCTTAATTAAGGAAAGCAATATTCCAGAAGGTAACTCTAAAGATAATCCATTAAGTTATCAAGGTCTTAAAGACTTATTTAAAGGACAATCATTAGTGTGTCAGGCTAATGTCGTTGGTGATGATATTATTGAAGATTATTTCGCTAGCGATGCTTCTTTAAATATTAGACATAGCGCCGCTCAACAAACATATCCATTAGCGGCCTTAGATGTGCAACGCGGTATCTCCTTCGCTATGCCTGCGGAATTACCAGTTGTGGAAGCAATGGCGAATTTAGAAGGACTTGGTGTCTTATACTGCGATTATTCTTTCTTAAGTGAAAGTGATTTAGAAGGTTTATCCGTTAATATTGGTCTTAAAAAAGGTAATAACGAATTAGCTGATTTACTAAATGCTTCCTTAAAAAGATTAGGCCAAGAAGAAAGAAGTAAGATGATGGGTGATGCTTCTAGAAGAAGTAATGGTTAATAATGATGATTGATTTTTCTAAAATAGGTGACATATTCGTAAATAACGCTTGGCTATTATTAGCGGGTGTTATTTCCACATTAATATTATCGATATTTGGCACTGTCGTTGGTTTATTATTAGGTGTATTTATTGCGTATGGCAAAAACATTAAAGTAAAGCCCACTACTATTTGGATTAAAAAAGTTGGTCTAAATATCATTAAAGGTTTTTGTGTGATTTATTCTGTTGTCCTTAGAGGGACACCAATGATGGTCCAAGCATTAATATTTAAATATGGCTGTGCCGCTTTAGGATTTAACTGGGATGTGATTAGATTACCTGGTATTGCTAATGATGTACTTAATGGTTGGTTTTTAGCGGGTTTAATTGTTATTACATTTAATACCGCTGCCTATATGGGTGAGATTGTTCAATCTGGACTTAACGGTGTTGATATGGGTCAAGTTGAAGGCGCTAGATCATTAGGTATGAATAATAGAGACGCTTCTTTCTTCGTAGTACTCCCACAAGCCATTAGAAATTCTTTACCCACAATTGGTAACGAATTAATCGTTAATATTAAAGACTCATCTGTTTTAAATGTTATTGCTACGACTGAACTATATTATCGTATGAAGGTGATATCTAGTGCTTCATACGCATTTTTAGAAGGATATCTCATCTTAGCGGTCATCTATTTATTATTAACATTAATAGCGGCGGGTGTCTTAAAACTAATTGAGAAGAAATTAGATGGAGAGAAGATTTCTCTTAATCCATTTGCGAGATTTAAAAGAGGTTTATTTGCATGAGTAATGAAGTAATGTTAGAAATTAAGAATCTCGCAAAATTCTTTGATTCCAATCGCGTTCTTAAAGATATTAATTTAACTGTTAATAAAGGCGATGTTATCGCTATTATTGGCCCTAGTGGTTCTGGTAAATCAACATTTTTAAGATGTTTAAATTTATTAGAAGAGCCCACTAGAGGGCAATTAACATTTAAAGGCAATAATTATTTTAATATCGAAAAATGTAAAGATGACTTTGTGGATTATGAAGCATATAGAAATGCGAAAGCTAAATATCAAGAACGCTTAGTGGAAGCGGAAGATAATTTAGCCATCTATCAAAATAAAGTCATCGAAGGATATAAAACCAAACATAATTATCTAAAGATAAAAGAATGTAAGAAAATATATGAACAAGTTTTAAAAGAAAAGCCTAATAAAGCTAATTATTTTGATGAAACAAGTTATAACGCTTTTATTAAAGAGCATCCTATTAAATCAATTAACGAAAAGCAAAGAAATAAAATGCGTAGCCAAATGACGATGGTTTTCCAAAGCTTTAATCTCTTTAATAATATGGATTCATTAAAAAACTGCACTATCGCGCAGGTGCGTGTTTTAAATAGGAATAAAGAAGAAGCGAAGAAGAGAGCGATTGAAGAATTAAGCAAAGTTAATATGCAAGATAGAATGAATTATCGCCCTAAGGCTCTTTCGGGTGGACAAAAACAACGTGTCGCTATCGCAAGAGCGTTATGTCTTGATCCAGAGATTATCTTATTTGATGAACCGACTTCCGCTTTAGATCCAGAAATGGTTAACGAAGTATTAGAAGTTATGAAGAAACTTGCTAACGAAGGTAGAACCATGATTGTGGTCACTCATGAAATGAACTTTGCTAGAAATGTCGCTAATAAGGTCATATTTATGGAAGATGGCTATATTGTTGAAAGTGGCGATAGCAAATCATTCTTTACTCATCCAAAAGAAAAAAGAACTAAAGAATTCTTGAAAACTGCAAATGTAAATTTATAGTACTAATGTCCATTAATTATTTTAAAAAATTAGATACTATTTAAAAGTGTTTTTATCTATCAAAACATAAATAAATTATTTCAAAATCTATAATCAGATAACATTTTATAAAATTGACATATACCTTGATTTTGTTTAATATATAAAACATAAGGACTTTATCATGGCTAAGAAAACAAATCAAATGTATCCCAATATGCTAAATAATCTTAAAACAATGGGTGAACAGATAAAATTAGCAAGATTAAGAAGAGAATTATCTGCTTCTTTAGTATGCGAACGCGCTGATGTTTCAAGAGCGACATTATGGCAAATTGAAAAAGGTTCACCAACCGTTTCTATTGGAGCGTACGCTGCTGTCTTGCATGCTTTAGGAGGCATGGATAAAGATCTGACTTTAATTGCTAAAGACGATGAAACAGGTCGCCTATTCCAAGACCTTAAATTGAAAGTTAAAAAAAGGATTAAATAATGGAAAAGAAAATATTTATTTATATATCCTTAAATAATAATACAGATGCTCTTCTAGGTACTGTTTTTGTTGATAACATCAAAGGTAAAGAGACTTATTCTTTTGAATATAGCGAAGAAGCATTGTTAAACAATTATTCAAAATATCTTATCGATGAAGAAATAGCGTTCACTAGAGGTAGACAGTTTAAAATAGATTCTACAAAACCTTATCGCTTTTTAGAAGATTCTTCCCCAGACAGATGGGGCCGTAATCTTATAAAACGTAACGCTGGAAATAAAAATCTCTTTTTTTCAGATTATTTACTATCAGTATCGGACATCACAAGAATGGGAGCACTACGATACAAATTAAATGATATTAATGGCCAGTTTTTAAAAGATGATAATAGCGTTCCTCCTTTGAAGTTTTTAAATGAATTTGAAAACGTAGCGTTTCACTATAACGAATTTGATTTAAAAGAAGATTGGAAACTATTATTATCACCAGGATCATCGTTAGGAGGAGCAAGACCTAAAGCTACTTTTTATGATGCTGATGGAAACTATTATCTAGCTAAATTTAATCATAAAAACGATGATTATGACGTTTCTAAAATTGAATATCTTACGTACTATCTAGCCATTAAATCAGGAATCGAAATGTCGGAAAGTAAATTGATACCAATAGATAAAAAGAGAAGTGTTTTTTTAACAAAAAGATTTGATAGAAATAAGAATCAAAGGTATCACTACTTATCCTTTATGACACTTTTAAATGCTGATGAAGGCGATTCTAATAATCACTCATATCTAGAAGTAGCAGAAACTATTCTTAAAATAAGTGACCAACCTCAAAAAGATTTAGAACAATTATTTAGACGAATTGCTTTTTCAATTATCTTCCATAATTATGATAATCATTTAAGAAATCATGGGATGCTTTTAAAAGATAGCAAGTGGCAGTTATCTCCATGCTTTGATATCAATATTTCTCTATATTCAGGAGCCCACTCACTAACAGTAGATGGAAACCCAGCTTCTCTAGAGAACCTAATCGATAACTGTTCTTCCTTTAGACTAAATAAAGAAAAAGCAAACGAAATAATCAATCAAATAAAGCAAAATGCTAAAACATGTCTAGTTGATAAATGTAAAGAGCTGAATGTCGCAAAAGAATTAACTAAAATCATTGAAAAAACAATTATTGTGGACTAGATTTTGCTATTATGAGACAAAGGTGACAAATATGGATAAAGAATTAAATAAACTTATTCTTCTAGAACAAGAAAGACAAAATAAAGGTATTGAGCTAATCGCTAGTGAAAACTACACCAGTAAAGATGTTAGAGAAGCGTGTGGATCAATTCTCACTAATAAATATGCAGAAGGTTTCCCTGGGCATAGATATTATGGGGGTTGTGAATATGTTGATGCAGTTGAAAATTTAGCAATCGAAAGAGCATGTAAATTATTTAACTGCAAGTTCGCTAATGTGCAACCACATAGTGGTTCACAAGCTAACGCTGCTGCTTATAGAGCGTTATTACCAGAAGGTGGTAAGATCCTTTCTTTAGTGCTCAATGATGGAGGACATTTGACTCATGGCTCTCCTGTTTCTTTCTCTTCTCACCTTTATAACTTTGTCCACTACCCATTAAAGAACGGTCATCTTGACTATGATGAAATTGAAAGAATTGCTATCGAAGAAAAGCCAAATTTAATTTTAGCGGGTTATAGTGCTTATCCTTACACTATTGATTTTAAAAGATTTAAAGATATCGCTAATAAAGTAGGTGCCTATTTTATGGTTGATATGGCGCATATTGCAGGTTTAGTGGCAACAGGTTTACACTCTTCCCCTATTCCTTACGCTGATGTCGTAACAAGCACCACTCATAAGACATTAAGAGGTCCTAGAGGTGGTCTTATATTAACTAATAATGAAGAATTAATTAAAAAAATTAATTCTGCGATATTCCCTTATTATCAAGGTGGACCATTAGAGCATATTATCGCTGGTAAAGCTATTTGCTTTAAAGAAGCGATGAGTGATGAATTTAAACAATATGTTAAACAATTAATGATTAACACTAAAGCATGCGCGGATAAATTTAAAGAATTAGGGGCGAAAGTATCAGGGACTGATAATCATTTATTCTTAATTAATGTTTTAGATACATATGGTATTAACGGTAAAGAAGCCCAAATTGCTTTAGAAGAAATCGGTATTACCACGAATAAGAATATGATTCCTAATGATACTTTATCTCCAGGTAAAACAAGTGGCTTACGTATTGGTTTTGCGGCAGTAACCACTAGAGGATGCACTAAAGAACAAGCCGAACAAGTCGCTATCATTATTAATGATTACTTAAGTAATAAATTAGACAAAGAAAAGGCCAAAGAACTTGTCTTAGGCCTCACATCTAATTGGAAACAAATACAAGATATTTAATTATTTGTTTAGAAAATCAACTCGTTCAATTGTCTAAGTTGATCTCTCCTACCATATATAATAGCTAGTACATATACGGCACTTCTTTCAATATAAGGGCGATAATAAACAATGAATGATTTGATTGTCATTTTCCTCACACCCATACTATGCCATGGTTCCCTTTCAACCAGCGGATGGGACTCAGGAAATAATTCCAAAGTTTGTAAAGAACTTTCAATCATATCAAGAAAAGCATATGCTGCTTGCCTATCACCTAATTGAGCTGCGATGTAATCAAATGTTTCTTTTGTTTGTTTTTCTGCGACAGGATCAATGATGATATTATATTTTTTCATTATTTGTTATTACCGCGAATAGCGTCGAAAGTATCTTTTAAAGATTTGCCTTCGCCTTTCTCGGCGCGCTCTAAAGCAGACTTAAGCATTTCATCAAAGTCTTCCTCACTCATATCTTCAATAGATGGGACTCTAGTTGGAAGAGTAAGCGGAAAAGGTAGTCCATTATTATAAATAATCTGGTGATACAATGCATTGATGACAACCGAGGCAGGAACTCCCAAATTTGCCATGATTGCTTCCGCTTTTGTTTTGATGTCTGGTTCAACACGCGCCATAACATTTGCGCTTTTAATAGCCATGTCTTGCTCCTTTCTTCTATTATAATTATATCGTTTTGTATTGCTGTTGTTAATACGTTGTTAAATTTTTAAAATAAAAACCCAAGGAATTACCTCAGGTCTCAAATCTAATTGGAAACAAATCCAAAATATCTAGAAAGAATATAAATCTTCTCCATTTATTAATTCATATCCACTAACAGGTTCTTTGAAACCACTAATGGATATAAACCCTATTTTTAGAACATTTATTTCTTCAATTTGTTTTATTTGCTTAACTTCTTCCAATATTTGTTGCTTGGTCAAAGGAGTTTTTAGATATTTAACTTCATAAATCGCATATCCATCTTTAATATCTAAAGCGACATCAAATTCTCCATTTGTTTTATTATGTTGATCATCGTAATAATACGTTCCGATATTTCTGATGCCCTTTAACGAACCATTTTTAGCTTTTAACGAGAAATAGTCTCTCACTAAACTTTCAAAACGATATGAAACATAATTGTTGATTGTTGGTTCAATATATTCTTCATAGAATAAAGTCGGGCCAAGAATGGCTAAACGACTCTTGTTTTTATAAACGTATGTATAATAAAACCTAATAACATTATCAGCGATTTCATATGAAGTTTTCTTCGGATCATCTGTTTTATTAATTGGTGAATTCTTTTTCACTATTTCAATATCTTGCAAAGACTTCAGTGAACGATTAAAAACGCCACTTTTTTCTTTATCAAGGATGGCCAATAATTCAGAATACTTCTTTTTTGAATTACTAAGGGCTAATAAAAGTCTCCTCGCTTGTAACTCATTAACAGCATCACTAATTAAAACATTATCAGCGTAATTATATATACCACTGCCTTCTTTTAAAAATGTATTAATGATATTTTCTTTCAATGTAAGCTTTGGTTCTATTTGCTTATTAATAAAAGGAGATCCTCCAAAAACAGCATAAAATGCCACTTTATCGCGGATAGATAAGTCTTCATAAAACTGTGAAACTTCACAATAATTAAGCTCAGGAAGATTAATTGTTAGACTAAATCTTCCATATAAAGGATTACCTTCCACTAGTAAGTCTTTCATCATGCTGATAGCGGAGCCAGAAATAATAAGATTAAGGTTGCTAATATATCGGTCGATAATAGTTTGAAACATTGAATCAACTACACTGGTTGAGTTCAATTCTTTTAAATATTGATATTCATCTATCGCTACTAAAAAGTGCTTATCCAAAGAATTTAAGTAGTCAAATACTTCAATAAAAGATGAGAAATTGGCGTATTCAGGTATATTGATGCCATTTCTTTTACATTCATTAACAAAAAGTCTGACATTTTCTTTTAAAGTGTCTTTGATACATTCATAGTAAAGGAGATTATGATTGGTGGATATATGCTTTATCAACTCTGTTTTACCAACACGTCTTTTGCCGTAAATTAAAGCTGCATGACCAGGTTTTTTTAATAGATTTGATAACGCTGTTATTTCTTTTTCTCTAGAAAAAAACATAATCCTCTCCTTACTGACATTTTTGTCACTGACATTTTTGTCACCATAATTATAAGGCAGTATAAATTTACTTTCAATAGAAAAAACGCCACCATCTAGTTAAAAATGATGGAGGCTATTTTCTATTATCTTTGATTTTATTATGAATGATATCTAATAGTTCGTTTGATTGTTCGTCTTTTGTAATAATCAAAACTGAATATTGCTTAAATATTCTTTGTTTAGCGAAGAAACGCTTCTTCGTTTCAAAATATTTCATCTTTGATATTTCAATTGTTGTTTTTAATTTAGCGTCGATATTTTGACCTTTCACATCTTGATTGATGTGCATATAGTATTCAATTGTGTCTTGATAGATTCTAATACCAGTTTCATCAGGATGCAGTTTCTTTTGGTTTCTAACCATGACTGCTGGAAATAAAAGAATAGCGGTAATTATGCCAAGAATAAAAGTGCCACAGACAATCGCGGTTTGAATAAGCGCTTTATTAGTATCATTAAGATTTAATAAGAACACTAATCCAGTAAATGCTGCTAAACATATTGGTACAAAAATAACTAATGATAACCAGTTAGCGTATATAAATATCATCAATGATTTCTTATAACTTGGTTTATATTCTTCTGTCTTTTGATATTCAGGAGTGATTTCTTCTTCTTTGCTTTTGACGTCCGCGATAGCATCCCCTATCGCTGTTCTTAATGTTTCATCTTTATTTATTGATATCGGTGCTTTATTAAGCACTACTTCAACATTGTTCTTTTTTAGTGTTTTAGCTTTGCGTTTAGTAATATTAAATGACACTAAATCGATGATGAAATAGATAGTTAAAAAGATGCTTAAGAATACTGAGATGATTAGGGCCACAACAAAGCCAGTAACTACTGGATCTTTTTGAATATCTGGTTCTTTGCTTAATAATGTCACAATAATGCCAGCGACAAATAAAACAACATTTAAAGAATGGCCAACAATAAAAGACACAAAAGAGATAATGTGCTTTTTGCTTTTAAAATAGGGAACGTAATACATTATTTTTTCTCCAATTCAGTACCCTCGTACATATAATCATTCCAAGGGAAATTCTTCCACGTATTAAAGTGTAAGCGATGCATCTCTTCGACGACAAGAATTATCTTGCCAACGACATGATTTTTTGGAATAAAATCATATATTTGTTCATTAACAGCGAGAGCGAATTGCGTTAAATCATTTTCAATAATTGGGGAATAAACGACACTGTATGATAAATCAAAATGCCATGGTTCATTATTTTTTGTGCCATCAAAATGAATACCATCGTGATCAAATTTAATGACACCATGACCACATGGTATAGATGTTTTAGAATTATCTTTAATTGGTTTATATGTTGGAAGTTCACCGATATCAACTTCTTCTTCTAAGCAGAAATCTTTCTTTCTTCTGATTTCCTTAATAACATGTCTTCTTTCCCAGTCCACCCAATCAGTTGGGGTATCAAAGACTTTACAAGTATCATCAAATGGATGGAAATCATAATAATCATCCATAATCGCCCCATTACCACAGTGACGGCATTTAATATATTTACCCGCTGCGTCCATTTCCATTTCGGAATCACATCTTGGGCAGCGATATAACATATCTTGCATATTGGTCATAATACGACCTTTGCTCTTATATTTAATATGATGTATCTTGTTCCATTTATAATCATCATGACGGAAGGCTTCATTGATTTTATTATCAATTTCTTCTGGAGTCATAATCTTTAAATCTTCAGGAGTGAACAATAAAGATAAAGTCGCATTAACTTTACCAATACGGTCATCAATACATACTTTATGAGATGTTAAATAAGCACCTTCAAGTTTCATGAAATAAACAGGAATATGATAATGTTTTAAAAATCTTCCTGTTCCAGGAACGATTGGTTGATTGTAACCAAATATTGACGATGTTCCTTCAGGGGCAAAAGCCACTGTACCACCACTTTTGATGATGCGGTCCATCGCTCTTATACTTTTTGGGTCATTAGTGAAATTCTTCTTAGGAATGACTTGGGCTTTTTTAAATAGCCAAACAAATTTCTTTCTAAAGAATTCTTGATAACCAGCGAGCATATTAAATTTATGAGGAGCGATTAAATTCTTTAAGAATAAATAATCTCTTCTAGATTGATGATTCCAAATGATAAAAGCAGGACCTTTATATTTGTTAATATCGTCAAGCTTTTTATATGTCACATGATATTTAGGGCCAAAGAAAGGCGATCTCGCTAACAAGCCATAAAAGAACCACGCCATATTGGATGGTGTTTTATATTCTCTTTTGGCTAGTTGTTCGGCAATCGTTAATTTCTTTTTTGACATAGTATATAAGATAGCCATTAAGGCAAATTTAAAAATTGACTTTTCTACGAAAAGGATTATGACTTTCTTTATTTAGTAAGTATCTAAAGCTAAATCAACTTTTCTTTTTTTAATCTTAATACCAGAGTTTTTTAATTCTTTAATAAACTCTTGGACATCTCTTTTATCATTGAGGAAATAATAAAATTCAAAGCACTTTTCAGGTTCATCACACCAGAAATTTAATCTTCCCATATTAGAGAGTTGATAATTTTTAGCAATCTTTTCTACCACTACAAGTGGATAATCTTCAATGTTTAATCTTAATTTAACATTATATTTATAATTATCCCCTTCCACCATGTCTGGCTTATTGTCGTTATAGAAAAGGAAACTATTCTCAGTCACAGCAAGAATTGTTTGTGTGAATTTAGCGTTTTCTTCAAATTGAAATAATCCGGCGATAGCCGCTTTAGCGTCTTTATAATCTTCAATGACTAGTTTCATATCGTTATTATAGTTTTTTAATAACTATTTTTGAATAAAAATATTTTTTTAAGACGTTTTGTTAACCATTTTATTTTTAATGTGTTAATATCTTATGCGTTATGAAAGATGACCGCGAAAAACTTATTGTTGCTACATTAGATAAAATTAGACACTTCCTTCAAAGGGATGGAGGCGATGTGGAATTCGTCTCTTTTGATGAAGGTGTTGTTTATGTGCGCTTACATGGTGCTTGTCAGGACTGCGCTTACGCGAATAACGATATCAAAGACTTAGTGGAAGTTATTTTACAAGAAGAAGTCCCAGGCGTCACTGAAGTGCGTTTATATCAGGAAGACCAGTATTAATATAACTGAATTTGGGGTGTCGCCAAGCGGTAAGGCAGTGGACTCTGAATTCACTATTCACTGGTTCGATCCCAGTCACCCCAGCCAATTTAGAAAACTAGCGATGCTATCATCGCTTTTTATTATCATTAACATTCAAATGGGACGTTTTGTCCTCTTGATATTAAACTGTTAGGACATTTTGTCCTTTTTTAATTTACATATTAGGACAATACTGCTATTATAAAGATGGTGATTATATATGACTTTAAAAGGGGTAAGAATACAATATAATTTATCGCAAATCGAAGCAGCCAATATTATTGGTATACCAGTAAGGTCTCTAAGAAGATATGAGCTTGACGAAAATTATGGCAGCACATTAAAGCGTCAAATGTTTATTGAACTGTTAAACAAGCATTGTGAAATCAGTGAAGAAAAAGGTTTGTTAACAATAGAGTTAATAAAACAATTACTGACTGACCTTTTCAATACTGATTATAAAGGCGAAATTGAATTCTGTTTCTTATTTGGAAGCTACGCTAAAGGAACAGCTACAGAAACTAGCGATGTGGATTTATATGTTTCTTCTTCTCTTTCTGGATTAAGATTTGTTGGTTTGATTGAAAGAGCAAGACAAGTTCTTCATAAGAAAGTCGATCTTATAAGAAGTAGCGAACTCAATAACAATATCGATTTGATCAATGTAATAATGAAAGAAGGAATTAAGATTTATGGGTAGTAAACCTGATCCATACTATATGGAAAAGGCATTAATTGAAATCAAAGCAATTATCAATTACACAAATGGCTATTCTTATGACGAATTCATGAAAGATTATAAAACTATTGATGCGACTTTGTTCAGATTGCAGCAAATGATTGAGCACATCAAAAATCTTTCAGCGGATTTTAAAAACAATCACAGCTATATACCATGGTCTGATATTGTCGGATTTAGAAATCGCATTGTCCATGATTACGGCAAAACAGATTACACCACTGTATATGAAGTAGTTACAAAAAGTATCTATCAAATAAAAGAATTATTTGAAATGTCATTGCAAGTTGCTTAATGCAAAAAAGACGCCTCAATATTGAGACGTCTTAGTTTTTTTATTAGCTATTTATTTTTATTTTGACAGTAGCATTTATGATATTCATCCAGCATTTTTTTCGTGCCTTTATGACAGTACGCACAATCTCCTGTAGGGATATTATGTTTTCTTTTATAGACATAACTGGCAATAAGAAAGCCAATCAAACCCACTGAGAAGGTAATACACAATACCGCAAGAAGAATCGATAATGCTGTTTCGCTCATATTAAGCTCCTAATCTTTTTTGATCTTGTTTCTTATTATAGAAATGAATGAAGAAGCAAGCGCCAACAGCAAGGGCAATTAAACCAATTGTGACTGGAATAGCCCACGCTAAGGAATTAACAGAGAACATGCTTAAGAAGCAATAGATAAATGATGCACCAACATAGGAGGCAACAACCCAGAACAATAATGTCCATTTGAATTGACCTTTTGGTAATTCTGCTCTAGCAGTCGCACAAGCAGCAAAGCATGGAATTGTTAACATGTTGAAGGCAATAAATGAGATACAACCTTGCCATGTAATACCAGAAGCTTCAATCATGGCTACTGTTGCTTCAATACCTTCTTCATCTGCTTCAATAGCGGCGAGAAGATCTTCATTGACCGCACCACTGTTTAAGAACGCTAAGGCAACAGCACCTAAAGTGATGAATGTCGCAACAACGTTTTCTTTGGCGATTAAACCAGTAATAGCAGCAACGGCAAACACCCAACCAATTGATGTTAATTGTGAACCAAAGCCTAATGGAGTGAATAATGGTTGCACTAATTGACCAAGGCTACCTAAGATTGATTCATCAATGCTTTCGACCATATGCCAGTTCCAACCAAAGTTAGATAAGAACCAAATGACAATGGTACTCGCTAAGATGATGGTGAAAGCTTTCTTAACGAAGTGTTTAGCTTTATCCCATAAGTGAATCATTAAAGCCTTGAATTGTGGCCAGTGATAGGCAGGAAGTTCCATAATGAATGGAGCAACATCGCCTCTCATTGTGGTCTTTCTCATTACGATTAAACATGTAATAGCGGCCACAATACCCACAACATACATAGAATATGTAATGATATCAGCGTTAGAGAAACCGAAGTGTTCAACAATACCACCAGCAATAGCCACTAAGATTGGTAATTTCGCGCCACAAGAGAAGAATGGAATAACTCTAATTGTCGCGGTCTTTTCTTTATCATCGGCTAAGGTACGTGTATTGATCATCGCTGGAACGGAGCAACCAAAGCCCATAATCATTGGGATGAATGCTCTACCAGATAAACCAAATTTACGGAAGATTCTATCTAAGATAAAGGCCACACGAGCCATATATCCGCTATCTTCCATAATAGAGAAGAACAAGAATAAGAATAAGATTTGTGGTAAGAATCCTAAGATAGCGAATAAGCCACTTAATACACCATCACAAATAAATCCTTGGAACCAGGCTGGAACATTACCTTCCATCGCCCCACTAACCGCATCAATAATCGCGGAGAATGACATATCAAAGAAGTTAAAGAGAATGACACCAGGAGAATTGATACCAGCATCAGTCCAGAATAAACCTTCATAGATTGAGCCTTCAAATGAAGGAGCAACATCTTTAAATAAACCACCTAAGAAGAATAAGTTTTCAGCGAAGGTAAGGTGGAACACTAAGAATAAGATGACGGCAAAGATGAGTAAGCCCCACACCTTATGAGTTAAGACTCTATCGATTCTGTCACTCTTGGTACTATTAGCGTTCTTTTTAGCTTTTTCCGCTTCTTTTTCATTCTTTGGTTCAACTACTTCTTCTTTGTGCTTTGTCAAAACACTGGAGTAGTTATTAGCGATGTAGTTGTAGCGTTTATCAGCGATAATCGCTTCAATATCATCACCAAAGACATCGTTTTTAATTGTCTTTTTGAATTCAGCGACCATTTCCATTAAGTCTTCATGGTCTTTGACTTCAATTTCATCACCTTCTGCGAGTTTAATCGCATGGAATAATGGATTAGCGACTTTCTTGCCTTTGAAAGCGATAGTTAAGTCACCAACAAGATGTAATAAATCCTTATCATCAAGAATGGTTTGACCTTTTCTTTCTCTTTGGCTGGCTTTATAAGCCGCTTGCATTAAGTCATCAAGGTTACTTTCTTTTAAAGCGGAAACCTTAATAACTGGAACACCCAATTTCTTAGATAATTCATCAGCGTCGATTTTGTCTCCTTGTTTATCAAGGACGTCCATCATGTTAAGGGCCACGACCACTGGAACATCGATTTCTAATAATTGAGTAGTTAAATATAAGTTTCTTTCTAAGTTAGTGGCGTCAACAATGTTGATCACGCAATCTGGTTTTTCATCAAGGATATAGTTACGAGAAATAACTTCTTCGTTAGTATATGGACTTAAAGAATAAATACCAGGTAAGTCGATAATGGCGACGTGTTCACCTAATTTCTTATAAACACCATCTTTCTTTTCGACTGTAACACCTGGCCAGTTACCAACATGCGCGGTACTACCGGTTAAGTTATTAAACAATGTGGTTTTACCACAGTTTGGGTTACCCGCTAAAGCGAAACGTTTCATATTACTTAACATCCTCCACTTCTAAGGTAACTAAGCACGCTTCTGTTTTACGAAGTGTGAGTTCATAACCCCTAATTGTGACTTCGAGAGGATCTCCTAATGGAGCTTTTTTACGTAAATAGACTTTTGCCCCTGGGGTCACACCCATATCAAATAGTCTTCTACGAAGGCGACCTTCACCTTCCACTTTCTTAATTAGGCCAGTCTCGCCTACTTTAAATTCATCTAGCTTTTTGAGCATAAATTCCTTCCTTTCTACGCAACTAGAATTTTGCTAGCAAGAGAACGATCTAATGCTAGTCTTCCTTCTTTAACAGCGACAACAACTCCACCGTTAACAGAGGAAATGATTCTGATAGAGGAATTAACTAAAATGCCTAAACTCTCTAAGTGTTTTTTTGTCTTCTCATCAAGTAATACTTTTACTACTCTCATTTCGGTATCTAATGGTGCTAAGGCAATTGGCATAATCGTTTCCTCCTATTGTGGTTAGTTTAAACTAACTGTGAATATTATATACCTCTGTTAACAAGAGTAAAGAAAAAAGTTAGTTATTGCTAACTATCCACTATTTATTGTTAAATAAAAAATCCTGATTTCTCAGGATCTTAGGCAACTTATTTATTCAAGAAATCTAGCATATCTTGATAAACTTGTTGCTTATCAATTTCATTTAATATCTCATGTCTCATCTTTGGATAAGTGATTGGTGTGATATCTTTAAAGCCCGCTTTTTCAAGCACTTTCTTACTATTTAGTCTACCCTTTTCACCACCAGTACATGGATCTTCTTCACCACCCGCTAAAAGGATTGGTAATTGTTCATTAACATCTTTATATTTTTTAGCTTTACTCATGTTATTTAATAAATGGAATAACGCGCTAAATGAACCATTAGAGAATTTAATGCCACAAAGTGGAGATTCAATATATTTTTTAACATTTTCTTCATTATAGCTAAGCCAATCTAAATCTGTTTTTCTATCTTTAACAGCTTTTGAATATGGGCCTAAAGCTAAGGAAGCTAATAATTTAGACGATCTTCTTTTACCAGTAAAGAAACCAATCATATTACCTAAAGTCACCGCTACACCACTCGCGGGATTTGGAGAAACATAACCAGAAAGAATAACTTTTTGATAATCTTTAGAATTAGTTTGTAATAAGACTCTAGAAATAATTGAACCCATTGAATGACCAAATAAGATAACTGGTAAATCATTAAAGCGCTCTTTGATAAATTTATAGATTACTTGTTGGTCTTCAATCAGTAATTTTTCACCCTTTTTATCAGCGATGTGACCTAATAAAGGTGCATCTTTACCATGACCTCTCATATCAGAAACAACGACGTTATAGCCGTTTTTGTTTAGGAATTCTGCGAAAGGATAATATCTTTCTTTATGTTCCTGCATGCCGTGCACTATTTGCACAACCCCTTTAGCGTTGTCTACTGCAAAAATTGAAAGACAAAGTTTATAGTCGTTACCACTATTTATAAATATATTTTCCATAATTGTACCTGTACCTCTATTCTAAGCGTTACTTCGTTCATTGTATAGATTAATAATCTATTTCTAAATTAATATTTATTCACGTGAAGGTAGAATTTACGTTTATCGTTATACATATTCATATCGGCTTCTTTAAGAAGTTTTTCGATATCTTTTGATTTATTAGTCATTGAATAGCCAACAGCGAATGAGACGTCGTTTTTCATCGCTTTATGACGTAGTTTTTCAATATATTGTTTAACTTGTTCTTCTTTAATATCTCTCATGATAACGACGAATTCATCACCACCAACGCGATATATTTCATTTTCAGTAAAGACACTGATTAATGTGTGCGCTGCGCGCCTAATGAGGTTATCACCAGCGATATGACCTTCTTTATCATTAACTTTCTTTAAGCCATTGATATCAGAGAAGATTAGCGCTGTTGGAGTGTCTTCTGATTCTAAGATTTCATTCATGTAGGCATTGAGTCTATTACGATTATATAAACCAGTAAGTACATCAATGGATGATAATCTTGTTAATTTATCAAGTAATAAATGATTACCAATCTGTGAGCCTAAAACAAATGATGTAATTTCTAAAGCATCTTTAATCTTTGGGGTATCAGATTCTTTAAAATTACTGACCCACATATAGCCGATGCGGTCATTACCAGATTTAAGCATGAACAATGCTAATGATTTAACACCACCTTTTTCTAATGATTTAAACCATACTGGATTCTTCTCTTTGATATAGTCCATGTCCTTATCATCTTTAATGATTAAGCAGTTACCATTATTAGTGATCAAAGAATCCCATGACTTAACAATGTCATAAAATTTATCATCTAAATAGTGTTTTGCTGATTGATCAAAACTATTTGGTTCAACATCTTCCGCGAGGACAGTAAGATGCCTTTTTTCTTCGTTAATAAGAAGGATGCAACTAAACAGGGCATCACAAATCATTCTAATTTCTTTAGTGACGTTTTTTAATGATGTTTTGAAATCAATGGTATTGGATAACTGTAATGTGGTATTAAGGACTCTACTATAGATATCACTACCATGGTTAGCGAGAATATCTGGATTAAGAGTTTGATTAATTTCCATCATATAGATGCAATATGATAATTCATCAGTTTCATAACTAAGCGGAATGAAAAGCATATGCATCCACGCTTTAAAGTTTTCTAAATAAGCGTAAGAATGTAATAACTCTTTATTGACCGCCGCACGAAAAGAATATTCTTCGAAATTTAAGTTCTTTTCTAAATATTCTGTATATAAACTATTGGGAACGAATTCGCTTTTCGCGTACATTCCACTTTTAAACGAATTGGTGTATAAATCGTTACCGTCAACAATTCTAAATTCTTTTTGTTCTTTGTGCTTTGTTACCGAGATAACACACGCACTTTGAAATAGCCCATTACAAAGTTCTTTAAAGTTCATACTTGTCACCATTAAAACTGTAAAGGGAGTGTAAGTATTATATCATATATCTTTTAATCATATAAATATTTATATGAAAAGACTCACCAAAGGTTATTTAGTGAGTCTAATTCAAATTTGTTATTTGTTATTAGGCGACTTTTTTGTCTTTCTTTAATATGACTAATGTCACCCAAGCTGCGAGACCTAAACCGATGACCACATCAGCGATGATGACACCAGTAATCCATTCTGTCTTTGGTGCACCTTTTTCACCAACGACGACGGAGATCTTATCTTGAGAAGGATCATAATTCTTCGCGGTTAGTTCAGTATTGAGCCAACCATATAAGACATCATGACCAGCGCGTATTAAGTGTTGCTTGAATGTGTTAGAAGCAGTATCGAATTTATAGGAACCATTATTGCTATAACCATCCATCCATAAGTCACCACCAGCGCGTAATTGTTGATCGCCATTCATGAATTTTTGATGGTCAGCATAGTCAGTTAAAACCATGCCGTTGAAGCCCCATTCTTCTCTAAGGACACCACTGATTAAGGCTTTATTACCACCAGCCCAAGTAGCGCCTAATCGACCATAGGAAGTCATAACACCAGTTGCACCACCTTCATGGATAGCAATTTCAAATGGTTTTAAATAGATTTCACGTAAAGCTTGTTCAGTTAACCAAACAGAGATACCATCTCTTAAGCTTTCTTGTTCATAAGTGACGAAGTGCTTTAAGAAGCAATAGACACCTATATTCTTCGCACCTTTAACTTCCGCGGCGGACATATAACCAGAAAGGATTGGATCTTCTGAGAAATATTCATAGTTACGACCACCGAATGGGGAACGATGAATATTGATACCAGGACCATACCAACCTTCATAACCTAATGTTTTTGCTTCAGCGCCTAAGGCTAAACCAAAGTCATAAGCTAAACGTGTGGACCATGTTTGGGCAACGACTGTGGCGTTAGGGAAAGCAGTTCCTGCACTTGGAACGTTGAATGAACCAATTTGGTTTGGACCATCAACGTTACTGTGTTCTAATTTGCCAACAGAATTGAGTTCAGCGGTTTTAACATAACCATGGAGAGTTAAACTTCTTAATTCCGCTTCGGTTAATTGATCAAGGACATCGTCCCATTCATCAGCGTCATAATCAGCGCCTAATTTATAGCCGAGTTCTGTGACCTTACCGTTTTCAAAAACTTTTAAGCCGTTGTTCGCGCCGAATGTTGGAGCGACATCACTGCTATCGTTATCGGCAATTGCCATTTCAGCGTTATATAAATTGTTCTTTTTAATTGATTCAGAGATTTGACGTGGATCTTCTTTTTCTTCTGGGAAGGTGGCTTTAAAAGCACCTCTACTTAAGAAATTGATATCAGCGCCTGAATCACTGCCGTCAATAGAGACACCATCTTCTGTATCATTACCAGTGAAACGATTATAAACATCGTTACCACTGTATGGATCAGTATCAATGATGATGTTCTTATTAACTTTATAAGTAATGACGTTACTATTCATTTCTTTTAAGTTATGAGAATCAGTCATTAACTTAACTTGATAATCACCTTTTTCCATGACATAGCCTTCAAAGCCATCGTTATTAGCGTCGTTATAGTCATAACTTGCCATATCACGGGCTTTAAATGTTAATGTCACATCTTCAAATAAAGATGGTTTTAATGTCGATGTTTTCGCAAACGCCGCTAAATTAACTGCGGATTTTTCAATACCGTTTTTGGTATATGGTGCAGTGTAATACAATTCAACAACATCTTTACCTTCTTCTTCACCAGTGTTAGTGACTCTTACTGTGACGCTGATTTCACTATCTTCAGTAATTTCTTGGTTATTAGCAATCTTTGTTTCGATAACTTCCCAAGAGAATGCTGTATAGCTTAAACCAAAGCCAAATGGGTATTGCACAACGCCTTCATAACCTTTACCGAATTTGTTATCGACATTATTCCAATATCCTTCCACATCAGCGGTTTCATACCATTTATAACCAACATAGATGTTTTCAACATAATCTAAATATGAAACTGCATCATATTTTTGACTGCTGTTACCAACGTTACCGTTTGTTGTACCATCATTTGGATATAAGCCAGAAGCGCCTAAATATGAATTAACACCTTGAGCACCACTATTAGCGTAGGAAGCATTTGTTTTGAAATCGTAGGCATATGTGTCCGCTAATTTACCTGATGGGTTAGCATCACCATATAAAACAGAAACAACACCACTTGCGGCTTCCATACCAGTTGCACCACACACTAAACAACTATCTAAGCCTTTAATAGAATCCATAAAGTCTAATTTCATTGTGTTTGTGGAGTTAACGATAACGACAACGTTATCATATGTTTCCGCACAATATTCTAAGAGTTCTAATTCTTCATCAGATGCTTCTAAATATGTTTTATCTGGATCATTTGGCACACTAGAAGAACCACTACCTAAATATTGCACAGTAGGCGCGTCACTAGATTCACCAGAGACACGTGATAAAACTACTAATGCAGTATCAGAGAAGTCTTCAGCGTCTTCTAATAAAGTATCACTATAACTATCGATTCCTGGTTCGATAATACGATGGAATTGATAATCATAAGTATTTAATGTACCAGAAGCATAACCTGGTCTAGTGGTGGCCACACTCTTATAGAAGTTTGTTAAATCAGTGTTTGTTTCAATACCATAGTCGTTTAATGCTTCAATTAAACCTTTTTTAGCGTATAAGTCGCTTGTCTTTTCTGGATTAACAACACGGCCAGAACCACTACCACCTGGTACCCAACAAACTGAGCCCCAGCCAAAGACGTTAACTTGTTTATTAATGGCTTTGTTTAATGGCAATGTTTCTTCGTCATTTTTAACTAAGACGACGCCTTCTTCCACTAATTCTTTAGCAAGATTAAGGCCAGAAGCACGGTTTTGTTCTTGTGCGGCAGCGTCGTATTTATAACCGAAGACAAAGTCTTGAAGTGTTTTCTTAAAGACACCTAAGGCTAAGATGTTAACGTAACACCGACTAAACCTGCACCCGCAAAATTAATTATTTTTCCAACTTTTTTCATAAAAGTTCTCCTTTATGATTAGATCTTTTCAAGAACTAAGCAAGCAAGTGTCCAGGTATTTTCACCAGCGTAAACACTATATCTAATGCCATCTTTTGTGACTGTATCAACACTGACGGTATTGGCTCTAATTTCAATACGGTCTTTTTCTTCTTTAGCCTCGTTAAGATAATATTTAGCGATTAAACCCCATTTAACATCATTACTTGTTTTGAAGTCTGGAGTGATTAATGTGGATACTGGGCAAACGATTTCAAAGTTACCAGAGGCATCCACTGTGGCTTTTTGATCCACAGCGTTATTATCGTAAACATCGCCTTCACCTAAACCATCAAGATTATTGATGTGTTGGAAATAGAAACCATATTTGAAGTTTTCACTTGTGTATCCAGCGCATTTACCAGAAGCAACGTAATAGACAACGCCTTGTCTTTCTTCTACTTTGACTTCCTTAATATCAATGTAATTGCTTTCATCAACGACATAGAGCATTAAGCCATCCCATGCATAACCAACATAGTAAGATAAACCATCACTACCGACATATTTATTAGCGTGATGAATATCACCTAATTTTTCTTGTAAAGCTTCAATTGTTGTGGTCACACTGCTAATTAAGACGTTTTGAGATGTACCACCCCATATTGTTTCAGTCATTGTGCTATCTTTATAAACACCAATATGGAAGAAGATATTTGTCTTTAATAAATCAGAGAAATCTTGTAATAGATATTCGATAACGAAGTTACCATTGTTATCAATGTTAGCACCATAGCCAACTGTTTCAGCTGAGCCCCACGCAGTGACATGAGCGTATTTACCAAAATATTCTGAATTATTTGTTTTACCAGTAATTCTTAAATAGTCTTTTGTTTCACCATTAACTGTTTCTGAATGGCAAAGTAATTCATATGTGATGTTAACTTTTTGGAAGTAAACTTTTAAAGCGTTGTTATAGACAGCGAAGACATATGAGAAGCCACCTAGAACAATCTTTTCACTTGTATCAACAGTGATTGAACTAGAAGCACCAACAAAGATTTCCATACTTTCTTCTTTGTCACCCACTTTAGCGTTGAATCTGATATCCATCCATTTACCTTCAAAGTCATCGCCTTTTTCAGATAATTTTCTTAAATCGAATTTAACTTCAAAGTCACTACCAGATGTACCTTTATATGTATCACCTGTTAATTCAACTTTAGCGTTACCTTCATATAAATAGAGATAAACTTCTTCCGCTGCTTTAAATTGACCTTTAATAATTAAATAAGGAACATTATTATCAACTTTTAATTGGACAGATGATAATTCCACTAATTCGATTTGCCAATTCGCTTTAGCGTCAACATTAGAAGCGGTTGAATTGCTAATATACGCTTCAGTATATGACCAACCAGTTAAAGAATGATTAGCTCTTTCAACGTCACTAGCTTTTGGCATTGGGAATGCTGAAGATAAATTATTGTAATATGTGAAAGTAATGACGCCGTTATTATGGCTATAGTTATTTAATTTAAGCGCACTGATGGTATCTAAATATGTTTGTTTAAATATACCACCATTCGCATCGATTACGACTTTAAACTGCACTACTTCATTTAATTGCACTGTGACTTTTTGATTTTTATATGTCACATCAAAACTTGTTTCACCACCGACAAAGACTTTTGGAGAAACGGTATAACCTGTTTCTTCACTGTTTTCGATTGTGACGTCTTGGCCATTACCTAATGTGGCTTTAACAACCATACCAGTTAGATCAATTTGCTCTCCCGCTAAATATGATAATTTAGTTGGTTTTGTTTCCACTCTTAAATTGCTGACAGCTTGACTGACAACAATTGTAATTGTGGTATCTTTGGTGACACCTACTGTGTATTTATCATTCTTAAATGATACCTTTTTGCTATTTGCTTTAACTGAGTCGACTTCATAACCAGCATCGACTTCAATTGTAAAGGCAATAGCGGTATCTTCTGGAACAGTTTCTGGTAAAGTATCATAGCCTTCGACTTTTACCTTTGCGTGTTCTGGGATACTCCAAGTTAACGAGTAAGTCACTGTTTGTTGCTGACTAGATTGTGGTTTGTTACCACCATTATTGCAACCACTTAAAGCACCAACGCCTAATGTTAATAAGGCGATAGCGGATAATGTAATTGCGCCAAATTTCTTTCCTTTTTTCATAAATGCCTCCTATTTATTTAGAAAAAGTTTTAAAAATGTTCTCAAGAGTGTTTCCGTTTTCAAAAGTCATCTTTTGTGTTTGCTTTGAACTTGTTTTTAAATAAGTTAGTTTCACTAAGATATCTTCGTAAGAATCACTATCAAAATAGATAAAGTCCATGCTGGAATAATATATTGCCCAACCTGGATAGGCTTCTGGATAGCGGCTTAATTTATATGTCCAACTTGTCCAATGCCAGTTTTCATCGTTTAAATATTGTAATGTTGTTCTCCAACTTTCATGGCTGCCATAGCATGAGAATTCACCCATGTAGAATGGCACATCATATGTTTGAGAATAAACACCGTTTAGCTTATTTTTAAAGCTATTCAAGTTAGCGGTTACATCACTTGTACCTGAATAGTTATGGAATGAATAAATAACATTATTCCATTGATATATACTTGGGCTAGGTAAATTTGCCCCATCCCAACAAGATTCCATGATTAATGGTCGATCGTTATCGACTTTTCTAATTGCATCATATAATTTATCGTAAAAAGCCCAATGTCTTTCACTTGTGGAACCGGCTTTTTCACCTGGTTCATTTAATAAATCATAAGCGGCGATAGAATTAACATCTTTATAATGTTTAGCGATTTCTTCCCAAAGATGGATTGTTTTATTTTGCTTTTCTTCGTTATAGAAGAAGTCGACTTCACTAACGTCATAAAGCATTTCACCTGAATGGTCTTGACCGTTATGTGAGCCATAGGCTCCATGAAGATCTAATATCACATAGATATGATATCTAGCGCAGCCTTCAACAAATTCATCTAAGGCATCAAAATTAAATTCTTGTCCTTCTTTTTTAGGAACATTATGGAAAGCAGGATCTAAAGACATATAGGAGAAAGGAATACGAATGGTATTAATACCCATTTCCTCACAGTTTTCTAAATCTTCTTCACTCCAGAAATATTCTCTAAAACTAGACCAAATCTTTAATGTCTTTTCTTCGCCAAAACGTTGATAAAGAGTGTTTGTTAAAGTGAGATGATCAGTTTTGCCTTCACTCATACGAGGAGCGCTCATCCAACTTTCAGTGACAAATAAGCCACCGACATTAACGCCTTTTAATTGAATCTCTTCATTGTTTTTATTAACTAATTTATTACCTTTAACGGTTAGATAATCATCGTTAGTAAATTCACCATCTAAATCAATGACATATGGTTGATATGAATAAATTGATGAAGAAGTAGCAGCGTTACAGCTAACAAGCAAAAAAGCACTGGTGAGTGTTAATCCTTTAAAAATATTAATTAATGATTTATTTATTCTATTCATAATTATTTATTCTTTTGATAGATACGGACATAGTCCACGAGCATTTCTGCTTGTTTGAAGTTTTGTTCAGGTGAACGACCACCATCGTAGTTACCACCAACCGCTAAATTGAGTAGGATATGGAACGGGCGATCAAATGGTGCGCTTTCTGATTCAGTATATAATTCGTTTCTATTTTGATAATCTTTTGGAGTGAGTGAGAAGAATGGCTTTTCATCAACATAAAAGGTAAAACCTTCTTTTGACCATAAAACACCATAGTTATGGAACGCTGTAATATCATCTTCTTCATCAGAAAATGTGTATTCTTTGAATTTGTAATAATCTTGATTATTAGCGTTACCAGTATGGATAGTCGCACCAAATTTATCTAATAAACGACCTTTAGCTTCCATGATGTCAATTTCACCACTTGTTGGCCACCACATACCTTCAAAATTACTTTCCGGTAACATCCAAAATGCTGGCCACATACCTGTACCTTCTGGAAGTCTAATACGCGCTTCAATGTAACCATAGGTTGTAGTAATCTTACCTTTAGTTCTTAAACGCGCACTTGTGTATTCGTATGTTCTTTCTTCTTCCTTTTCGGTGTAATAGGTAGTTTTTTCTTTTTTAGCGGTAATGTGTAAACGACCGCCACTGACTGTAGCGTTTTCCTTTTTATAATATTGCTCTTCATTATTGCCCCAGCGATAAACGTTATAGTTAGTGCCGTCCCCAATTTGTGGTTCCCAGTTATCACTTAAAGTATCGCCATCAAATTCATCATGCCAAAATAGACAATAGTCTTCTAAAAATTCAGGTATTTCTGGTAATGATTCTTCATGAGTAGACGAACTTAAAACATCTAATGATGAAGCATCACTGCTACTAGAATTAGAACTAGAGTTAGTTAATGAACAAGCAGTTAGTGTTAATGTTAATAATGGAAGAGTATTAAATATCTTTTTCATAAAAAGGAGGGGGAGCGAGAACTCCCCCTTTTAAATAAGTTAATTAAGAAACTTTTGCGATGCTAATTTTGTGTAATGTGAATTCAACATCAGCGTCTAAGTCGATGCTACCAAATTCAAATGTTAACTTGAAGTCACCAACGTGTGGGCCACCTTCATATGTTAAAGTAGCTTCTTTATTAGAACCGACATCTAAGCCAGTATTGTCTAAGGTGTTACCATCATAGACTTGTGCGCCCGCGCCTTCTTGGTTGATGGAGTATGTGAAGGAAATTTGATAGAATTCGCCTGCTTGGCCTCTAATCATACTATCTGTGAAGTTAGCTTGGATGTGCCACTTATCAGAGTGACCCCAGCCTTTGAACTTCAATGTGATAGAACCATCATCATTATATGTGATCCATTCCGCTGGAATGCCACCCACATCGTGGACATATGTAGATTCAAAAGCGATTTGTGTCTTAACGTATAAGTCTAAGTCACTTTGAACTGGAGTATCGAGGCTAAAAGCTGTTGTGAAAGCGGCATCGGTATAAAGACCTTTTAATTTTTGACCAAAGCCATAATCTAAGCCACTTGGAATAACGACTTTATCGCCTTTAACAACATCAATTTTCGCTAAAACTTTAGAACCAATTTTTAATTGGACAAGAACGGTTTCTGCTTCTGATTTATCGATAATCTTAGCAGCGTAAGTGACATCCGCTGTTGGAGCGACGTTTTCATCAAACTTAGTTTCGCCGTTATAGAAACCAGCAAAAATCTTACCTTCTGGAGCTTTGACTTCTGGAGCTTTAACTTTTTGACCATCTAAAACATAAATTGTTTTGAGGGCTTCATTACCAGAGGTGAATGAAACTCTGTGATATTTATGGTCTTTATTTGTGTCATAAAGACGGAAAGGTTTAAATGTTAAGTGAGCACCATCGGTAAATGGATGTTGTTCTTCATTTTCAATATAACCTAATTGGATAGAAACAGTAGCTTGAGCACCTTGAGTGATATCAACACCAACGATGTTATCACCTTTCTTTAAGTTGACTCTTGTACTGTTAATGGTGATGATACCATCAGCATCGGAATTGACTTCCCATCTGAGTTTATATGTGTCACCTGCTTTTGCATATGGTAATGAGTAGAAGAATTGCACACCATAGAATGCCCAACCCATTGTGTATTGAACGTCGAATTTACCGTTTTCATATTTGAATGAGGAGACACTACCACCATCACCAAACCAATAAATTAATGTGCCACGGTTATCATTTGCTAATGATTCTGCACCATTTTTAAATTGATAGTTATGGTAAGCAATATCTGTACCTAAACTTGCTTCACTTTCAATAATGGTGAACGATAATTCATCTTTTAATGTTGCACCATCTTTTGTCGCGCTGACTTCTAAGACGACATTACCAGCATTGAGTAATTTAACTTGGTGATTTGTGATTTGGACTAAGCTAGCACCCGTTTTAGCGGTGACTGTGAATGTGTCGTTATTAGCATCATCAATCTTTGTGGTGATTGTTAATGTTTGTCCTTGGACTAAGCTACCTGTATAGGAAGCAGTTAATTTGGCAACGTGAATATCACTTAATGTGATTCTTAAACGTGTGTCTTCTTCTGGCATATCAAATGAATATTGTCCATTTGCGTCAGGAGTAAGTTTTGTACCACCCGCTCTGACAGCGGAAATTTCTTTTGTTTTGTCATTAACTGTGACAGTGAAGGTGACTTTTTCACCAGCGGCATATGATTCTTTTAAACCAGCGACTGTATATTCTTCGCTTTGGTCATATGACACTTTGAATTGTGAACCTGTTTTTGCAGATGTTTGTGATTCACCTGATTGGCCTTTAGTGTTACATGCTGCAAGGGTTGTTAAACCGCCCATTAAAAGCGCGCTTAATGCCACTAAAGGAATTAATCTCTTTTTCATATATTATCCTTTCGTACTATGATTTTATGTCAATTTTGTCAAACCAACATAGATAATCTTGCGTAGGTATATTAATACGTTAAAACAAAAAAAGCAAATAAAATACGTTTTAAATAGCAAAATAATCCATTAATATATTCAACTTTTTTAATTTTAACGTTAGAAAAATACGATAATTACAACACTATTTTTTCTAGTGACAAGTTATGATAAGTGTCATTATTTACATACTTTTTATTTATAAAATAAAGTCCTGATTGTATTTCAGGACTGATTATAATGATTACTAGTTCCCCCTGATATTGATTTCAAATATCGTGTTATTAAGACTTAATACACGCATATAAGTCATCTTATCAGTTAATTTATTAATTAACTGTATGCCACTTGTGGAATAATTCTCATCATTATCAAATTCATATTTAGTTGGGTCAAATGGCATACCATCATCTCTAATTCTTAATAAGAGAACATCGTTAATTTTCCTTAATGAAATATCGATATAGTTTTTATGTTTATGCTTATAACCATATGTGATGATATTACCCACTATTTCTTCTGCGGCTAGACCAACGATTTGGCTTTCTCTTTCCGCCACACCAATACTACGAGCGTAGTTAGTGAGTTGTTCAGAAACAATAGAAGCATTATTAATGTTGTTATCTAAAGAAGTATCGAAAGATTCAACATCTCCTCTTTCAAACATGAAGATGGAATATGTATTTTTCTTTTTATTGTATATAAGGATAAATATATAAGTAATTAAGACTGTCGCTACTTCCGTAATAGCGTAGGCAGTGCAATAACCTAAAACACCATTAGTGAATAATAACACTAGTGTTAATGGCAACACTAAGACAGCTTCTCTTAAGAAAACAGTAATTAAAGAAGGTAGATTCTTATCAATGGATGGATAGTAATTCATCGAGAATTTACTAATTTCTGATGGTAATAATGAGATGAGATAGATTCTAATTAAGAGTGCAATATAACTCATATCTGTTTGTTCAGTATAGCCAAAGATAAATGAATAGACATTTGGTAAGGCAGCGATAACTGCGGTAATAACCGCGGCCACAATAATATTAATCCAGAATATTTTTCTAGTAACTGATCTCAGTGAATAATAATCTTTTTCACCATAAAAGATACCCACAATATTAGGAATAACATTTAAGATACCACCACAGAATAAGTCAAAGACGAAGACAATATTAGCGATTAAACCAAAGGCTAATAAGTCGACTGGATTAGTGACTAACTTGCCTAAAAAGATATTAACAATCAGCATTTGAATCGCGGTTAAAATAAGATTCAAACCTGATGTTGATGAAGATTTAATAATTTCAAATATCTTCGTGCCTTTAACCTTGAAAGTTAAGCCAAGCATGCGCTTATCGTTTTTAATGTAGAAAGGTAAAGCGACAAACGCGACGACGAAACCCGCTCCGGTAGATAAAGCGGCGCCATACATTCCCCAATTAAATAATTTAATAAAGATGAACTCTAAGCCGACTTTCGCGACATTAGAAATAATAAAGAATATTGATGATAATTTTGGGTTATTATCAACCGCCATAAAGGAACCAAGAAGCAAAGCTAAAGTAATAATTGGATCGGTCAATAAATACATATAGATATATGGATAAGATAATTCATATGATGCTTCACCAAATAGCTTTGCTAATGGTGCGGAAACAAAGAATGATATCGCGGCAAATAATATAGATATTCCAACACCTAAAATAATTGATATAGAGAACGTCTTTTTTGCCCCTTCGATATCTCTTTTACCTAATTTATTAGCAACGACAATTGATCCCCCTACTCCTAAAGCAAAACCAGGAGCTTGGACGATATATAGTACTGGCATAACTAAAGATGTCGCCGCAAGAGCTTCGCCAGAAATCAAGTTACCAATTAAGATACCATCAAGTAAGGAAGAAAATTGCATCGCAAAAATCATCAATATCGACGGAATGAGATAATGAATGAATTTACGGTTAACTAGTTTACTATTTCTCTCCACAATTAGTCGTTCCTTTCAAAGAAGTCTAGTGTTTGAAGTGAGATGATGGCGTTCTTTAGATATTCATAGTCAGTAATTGGCCATTTATACGCTAAATGATACAACGCTTTATTTGTAAATTCATTATCAGAGCCAATAAATTGATGTGTATGCATGTCGCTACTGGAATATGAAATTAAGGAAGAAACAAGCATACTCTTAGTGTCATCCATCATCATGCGTTTCATACCTTCAAGGAATTCGTTATCTGGGACAACTTTAATATCAAAGCCAAGTTCGTTTAAGACATAGATAATATCACCCATTTCCACCATATGTGAGTTAGCGGAATGGAAGACTGTAAATTTACTTGGTGTCTTGGATAACAAGATAATTGTCTTAGCGACTTCATCGATTGGTGAGAAGTCAACTGTGCCATCCATTGAATTAACTGGGAATTCATGGAGCGTAACATAACCTTTTAAGTCACGCATAAAGCCGTTAGTAATGGAGTTAGCCTGGAATTCACCATCTCTTTGTCTACTCATTAAGTTACCAACACGGATGATCTTGGCGTCCACGCCATCCTTATCAATAGCTTCTAAGATAGCTTTTTCTCCGTTGAATTTAGAATGGACATATTTATTAGAGACATCTTGACCAAAGTCGAGCATGTTTTCTTTGATTTTGAAAGAAGATGGGAACTTATTATCGATGTTTTCACCAGCGACAGAAAGTGTTGAGATTTGAATAATTCTCGCTTTCTTTGCTTTAGCAATTTCGATGAGATTCTTCACACCACCGACATTCACTCTTTCAATGATGTCATCGTTAGCGAAGTGTTTAACAATCGCCGCGGAGTTAATGATGATATTGAAATCATAATCTTTTAATTTTTCATATAAATCATTATTAGTGACATCAGCGTCAACGACTTCAACATATTGTTCAATTTCTTCTTCGAATGGTGAATCAAAATAATATGTTAACATCGCTAACAAGCGATCTTTAGCGGATAAGCTACCACCTCTAACTAAGGCCACGACATGATTCTTTTGTTGAATTAATTCATATAATAAGTGGATACCTAAGAAGCCAGTAGCGCCAGCGAGTAAGACTTTCTTATATTCGAAATCAATCTTGATGTCATCAACTTCTTCCACAACGTTATGTTTAAGTGAAGCGAATTCATATTCTTCTTTCTTTTCATCTTGTTTTTTGGCATTACCTTGTAAAGAATTGATGTGTTCTTCAAGTTGTAAGACAGTTGGATACTCAAAGACATCACCATAAGCGATCGGTAAGTTTTCATTTAATGCGAGCATCGCAATCTTAGAAACACTTAATGATGTACCACCGAGTTCAAAGAAGTCATCATCCACACCGACATTTGGATTAGCTAATGCTTTTTGGAATAAGGCAACGAGTTTCTTTTCAAGTTCGTTACTTGCTTCTTTGATTTCTTTTTTAGTTTCGTTAACTTGAATGGCTGGCAAGTTTTTCTTATCGACTTTGCCATTCGCTGTTAACGGTAATTTATCTAATTGCATCATCGCCTTTGGAATCATATATGGCGTTAATGATTTAGAAATATGAGCGGTTAAATCATCTTTATCAATTTCTTTGCTAGCAACGAAATAGGCCACTAAGTAATCACCTTCTGGGGCGTTTTTCACAATAACGATACTTGTGGACATGCCTGGATAGGTGTTGATAACCTTTTCAATTTCATCAAGTTCAACACGCAAACCTCTTAATTTAACTTGGTTATCAAGTCGACCAAAGAATTCGATGTTACCATCGCCATTAATTCTTGCTAAGTCACCAGTTCTATAGGCACGTAAACCGTTTAATTCAATGAATACTTGTTTGGTTTTTTCTTCATTACCTAAATATCCCATACCAACAGATTCACCAGCGAGAGTTAAATCACCAATAGCGTTGATTGGTAAAATATGACCCGCTTTATCTAAGATATAAGCTTTAGTGTTACCAACTGGTCGACCAATGGTCATGTATTCATCTTTAACAGTACTATATGTTGATGTAATTGTTGTTTCAGTTGGGCCATACCCATTATTGATTTGAGCGTTAACGCCTAAACCTCTAAGTTTTTGACATAATTCGATTGGCACTGCTTCCGCGCCCATATCTAGGACTTTGAAATTACGTAATGCTTCAACGAACTGTGGAATATCTAATAAGTTAGAGACAAATGATGGTGTCATAAACATGATATTTACACCATGCTTTTTGAGTGTTTGAGCGAGAAGTAATGGATTTTCAATTTCTTCTTCACTAGCGATAACAACAGTATAACCATGAGTTAATGGGACGAATTCTTCTTGCAAAGAAGCATCGAATGATAATGAAGCAAATGAGCAACTCACACATTCTTCCCCAATATAACGATATTCAGCGGTTGTTAAATTGTTGCCATCTAAAACGTAGTTAAGGATATTGCGGTGTGAAATCATCACGCCTTTTGGTTTGCCTGTACTACCTGATGTATAGATGACATACGCTAAATCTTTTTGACTAATCTTAACGTTTGGATTGTCCGCTTTATTTGATTTAGCGATATCTTCGATTAAGAACACTTTAACTTTCGCGTCTTTTAATAATTGTTCTTTTTCTTCTAAGACTTTCTTGGTGGTAATGACGTATTGAGTTTGAGAATTTCCAATAATATAGCCAACACGTTCATCTGGATATTTTGGATCGATTGGTAAGAAGGCTCCACCGGATTTAACAATACCTTGTCTCACCGCATAAGCTTCTTTTAATCTAGGCATTAACATCACCACTGTTTGGTTCTTAGTCACACCATTATCGATTAACGTGTGAGCTACTTTGTTTGCTAATGCATTTAATTCTTGATATGTAAATTGGCTACAGACATCGATAACTGCGACTTTATCTTTATGTAATTCGACTTGTTTTTCAAATATCTTATTTACAGTAACATCGTTAGGAATTTCAACGTCAGTATCGTTTGTGATGGCGTATAATTTCTTATCTTCTTCTGGAAGAGTATTGATGTCTTTGATTTGCTTTTTAACTAAGATTTCATTTAAAACGAGTTCAAATAATCTATTAAATGCAGCGATACTATTCTCATTATAAATAGCGATATCGTATTCATAGTGGGCTCTAAAGACACCATCTTCTAGGAAGATATCTAAACCAAATGGTGTTTTAGTGGTATCACTTTCAAGCAAGATTGATTCGACTGGATAACCACCGATTTCTTTGAATGAGAAATCATCACCTTGATAGGCAAACATTACATCCGCGGATATATCATAATCTTTAACGATATCCGCGAATGAATAGATATCATGTTCTTCTAAGCCACTTAATTCATCTTTGATGAAGCTCACTTTCTTAATGATTTCATCATCTTCTTCATAAGATAGATAAACTGGGAAAGTTTTAACTAGCATCGATGTGGTATTAAATAATTTAGAAGATTTTCGACCATTATAAATAGTCACATATAAAGCATCTTTACGATAAATGAATTTAGATAATGTATAACCAAATGCAAAGTTAAATAAAGCATTATTAGTGAGTTTATTAGATTTAACGTATTCGTTAACTTTGTTATTGTCTAATTTCAAAGCGTAATCGATAGAAGCGAGTCTATGCTCTTTAGCGACTTTTAAGTCTTTTTTAGGTATATATTCACCATCGATGTCCTTAAGCACTTTGTGATAATATTCTTTAGCTTTAGGAAGTTTATCGCTTTGTAAGTCTTCTTTTTCTTTTAAAGCCACTTCAAAGCCAGTGAATTCTTCTTTAGTTAATTGTTCACCTTTGAACACTTTGTTTAAGTCAGATAAGAAGATTGCTTCACTAGTGCCGTCACAGATGATGTGATGGAAATCTAAATAGAGATAATTATCTTTACCTTCATATATTTCAATGCGATATAAAGGAGCATCCAATAGTTTAAATGGACGGATTAATTTCTCTTTAACGATATCTTCTTTAATGATGGAGACAACACTTTCTGTTTCTTTTCTAAGAGCGAGAATATCGCCGTCTTCATTCATCTTTAATGTGGTCTTGAGATATGGATGGTTATCAAGCGCTTTGATTAAAGCTTCTTTTAATTTATTTAAGTCGATGCGTTTATCAAGTTTAAATAAATATGGAATGTTATAAGTTGTGGAATCCGCTTTAGAAGCGCATTCAATGAAGACACCTTCTTGTGTCTTACTAATTGGATATTCTTCACGTAAATCATATACCTTGTCGCCTTCTTTAGCGTTTAAGAACGCCGCTAAGGAGCGGATTGTTGGATGTGACTTTAGGTCTTCGTTTTCCACAGGTTTATTGAATTTCTTTGATAAGAGAATACTAAATCTAATTGAAGAAACGGAAGTTAAACCAACGTTATAAATATCACTTGTGACACCGAATTGGTCATGACCTAAAACATCTTTTAAGATATCAAAGATAATTTGTTCATCTTCACCTTCTGGTGGGACGATTTCTTCCGCTTTAAGTTCGACTTGTGGTAAAGCGCGTTTATTAACTTTTTGGTTTTGGTTAAGTGGAATCTTATCAATTTGCATTGTGTAAGCAGGAACCATATAAGGCGGTTTCTTTGATAAGATATATTGATTTAGCTCTTCAACATTGATTTGTTTGTCACTAACGATATAAGCAACGATATATTTCACACCACTTGGATCGGTGAAATCCTTAATTGTCGCGTCTTTAATGCCAGGGAATTCTCTAATGACACCTTCGACTTCTGATAATTCAATACGGAAGCCTCTAATCTTGACTTGTCCATCTTTACGGCCGATAAAGTCAATTGTGCCATCTGGAAGCATTCTCACGATATCACCTGTTTTATAGAAATTGGTGTAGCCTTTTTCTTTGGTGAATGGGTTAGTTAAGAAAGCTTCTTTATTTTCTTTTTCTCTATTTAAGTAACCTCTTGCCACTTGTGGACCAGAGATATAGAGTTCACCATTACATAAGAATGGTAATCTCTTTTTATTCTTATCTAAAACATACATTTTGTATGTTGGTAACGGTTTACCAATTGGAATACGGTAATATAATTTATCAACTTCTTGGCTAGTGCAATAAACTGTACCTTCGGTTGGACCATAGATATTAAAGAATCTATAACCTTTTGGAGGTTCAATTGGAACGAGCTTTTCGCCACCGACAGCGAAATATTTGAGTGACGAACATTCAATTTCACTAGCGAATTGTCTACCGACTTGGGTAGTAATAAATGAGTGAGTGATGTTATTAGCGTTAAAATATTCACCAAGTTCAACGAGGTTTAAACGCATTTCATCAGGAATGATATAAACTGTTGCACCACTTGTTAAAGCGGGATATAAGTCCATCATATCCGCGTCAAAACCATATGAAGCATAGGCACTGCAATGTGAATTTTCATCGATTTCTTGAATTTCTCTATGATAGATACAGAAAGCATGGATATTGCCATGTTCAAGCATGACACCTTTTGGTAAACCAGTGGAGCCAGATGTATAAAGCATAATGAATAAGTCTTTAGATTCTGGTATAGTTTTAATTGGGGTATCATCTTTTAAAGATAATAAGGAACTTGTTAATATTTCATGTCCTTTAAATTCATGGATTAGGTCGCCTAAATCATCATCTCTAATTAAGATAATCGCGGATGAGTCTTTGACCATGAAATTTAATCGATCTTCTGGATATGTTGGATCAAGTGGTTGATAAGCAGAACCAGATTTAATGACCGCTAAAGAAGCGAGGACAACATATTCAGATTTATGAATTAAGATAGAGACAACTTTCTCTCTTCCCGCACCATGCTTAATTAATTCATTAGCGATTCTTGTGGTAATTTCATCCACCTCTTTATATGTGTATTTTTTATCTTTAAAGACAACTGCGTAATTATTTGGGAATTTCTTTACGCAATCTTCAAAGTCATCAAGTATTGTTTTTGAAGTATCAAGATATTTAGGATCAGTGATATTGAAAGAATCCATCAATTCTAAATCTTCTTTATTAACAAAGTTAATATCATCTAATTTTCCTAACGCTAGGAATTCATTTAAGACGATATCAAATAACTTAATGAAATGACGGATTGTGCTTTCATAATAAATATCACTGCGGTATTCAACCCAGAGTAAGAATTCATCGCCTAAACGGTGACATTCAATTGCGAGTTTTTCTTTGCCATCTTTTCTATCAAGTTGTTCAACAGTAATTTGCTTGCCGTTATATGAACCATTATAGAAATAGTCACCTTGATAAGCGAATAAGACATCAGAAGAAACACCAAAGTCTTTCACTAATGAGGAATATGGATATGTATTATGTTTAACGTTTTCGATATTCTCTTCATTCACCAATTTTAATAAGTCAGGAACATTATCGATATTTTCGAAATTAACATATAAAGGATATGTTTTAACAAAGCTACCAAAGCTTCTCGCTACTTCTTTTGTTCTAGCGTTATTAACTGTTAAGAATAAAGAAGCAGTATCCATGCTAAATTTCATTAATAAATAGGAGAAAGCACCTAAGAAATAAGTAGATGTTTTAAGGCCTAATTTATTAGTGATTTCTTTAATCTGTTTATTTTTAATTGATAATTTTTGTTTGAACGATTGATATGAAACTGTTTCGTCTTTTTTATCTTCGACGAGGGAGGAATCAGTTTCCACATCGCCCACTAGTTTTTCATAGTAGTCTTTGCATTCTTGATAAATTGGTTTCGCTAAATCTTTTTGTTCCTTTAATGCATATTCATTCGCGTCACTTTGTTCTTTGATTAATTTTTTACCTTCAAGCGAAGAAAAGAAATCATCAATGAATACTTTAATAGATGTACCATCCATGATGAGATGATAAAAATCAAAATAGAAAACATATTCATCTTTCACTTTATAAAGTTTGAAGCGATATAAAGGTGAATCCAATAATTGATATGGTTTAGAAACGATGTTAAGTTCTTTAACTTCTTCACATTCAAGAACAATCTTTTGTTGTTTAATGCTTTTAACAACGTTACCGTTTTCATCATTAGAAAGAACAGTAAAAATATAAGGATGGGCTTCCACCACTTTGTTTAAAGCAGCTTCAACTTGCTCTTTTGTAACGTCTCTCCCTAATGACACTAAATGAGCGAGATTATAAGCGTCGCCACCCGCTAATGAAGAGATATAAATACCTTCTTCACTCTTACTTAAAGGGTATGTTTTGACCATATTAAATATACTCCTCCATGATATTAATATTAAAATCATCACTACTTGCCCTTGATACAGTGATGACTAAATTCTGATATTTGATTGTTTTATTAAAATATGTTTTGTTGTTGTATGTTCTAATAGCGTTAAGTGGTAATGATTGAATAGTTTTAATCTTTTGATTAATACCATTTCCATTAGCCTTTACTAATGCTTCTTTATTAGTCCATACTTCAAAGAAAGATTCATCATCATGGATGTATTTCTTTTCTTCGTCATTAGAAATATAGTTTCTTAAATCTTCTTCAGCATTTCTAATATTTTCAATATCAATGCCCACAGGCACTTGATCAATAACTAAAGCAATATAACCATCACTATGGCTGATATTGAAATATTTATTATTGCTTATTGGTTTACCGTATTCGTTGAAATGGTAATCACCAATATATTTATTTTTCAAAATAGCGGACACTATTTTTTCTTTTTTAACGTTTTCGTTTTTATATTTTTGAAATGATATCTTTTCTAGTTCTGATAGATATTTAGAATCCATAAGAAAAGATAAAGGGAGGGCTCGATAATCCAGTAAATAAACTTTCAAATTCACTTTAAAATTATTTTAGCGCATGCATAAGTATATTTCATAGTGAAAAAAGTATTTTTTCTTAATTGATATATCGATATTTAGTAAAACTAACTTGTTTATTCTTTACATAAACAAAAGGGGCGGAAATTTGCCCTTATAATTCTGTATAGTTACTTACTGTTCAACCGTAACAGGTTCATCCACTGCCACTCTTAAATCAAAGCTGAAACGGTAGAAAGAGAATGTGTAATATGAATATCCTTTTTCTTGGAACTTAATTTGATAACGGTAGATACCATTTTCCATTGATAAGAAAGTAAATTCAGGAGACATATTTGGCATATCTTCAACTTCCGCAAATGGTTTACAAACAATTTGATGATCACCAATGCTTGGATAATTAGGATTTTTATTACCAGGATATTTATTCATCTTAATTTCAAGAATATATGGAGTGTTGCTATTGAAACGATAATGAGTATCGATAAATGGCACTAGCGTTTCATTATCATTTTCAAGGACACGGTGGGCTCTCATTTCTGTGAGTTCAAAATAGTTTTGATAAACAATAGTGAGCTGTTTAATTCCATAGTATGAGAAGTAACCATAATCAATCAAATAGCGATCATCAGTCATGCCATATTCAAGTAATTTAATAACTAAACGGCCATTCATCATGTCAAGATAATGATCGCCATATCTATCGATGGCATTATTGGATTCTTGATAGATTAGTTTCTTATTATAAATATCAAAGACATTGATAGAGCGGATTGTATTATTAACTGTTTCAAAGACTAAATCACGATGTGAATCTTTATTGATTTCAGAAGCATAAACTTTTGTAATTCCATTAATGGAAACAACTTCCTCATTGTTCAAAGTAATTGTGTTTCCATTAACACTGAATGTGCCTTCAAATTCATCTAATGTGAAGCTGTTACTCTCTGGGTGCTCAGCATCATAAACAAGGACATCAACACCACCATAGCCATCAGCGGCTTTATATTCAGGATTTAGTTCTAATTGTTCCTTTAAATCCTCGAAAGAACAGGTAACTGATACGTTATCATAATGAACTGATTCCGCAATAATAGGATATGATGATCCTTCAATAGTGATACTATCTAGTGATTCGTAGTCGTTAAAAGTTTCAAAGCCTAATTCGATATATCTTTTATTGGTGGCGTCTTTAACAATATCAAAACCTTCAATTACCTTATGAGCAGAGAATTGAATAAACATTCTATTGTCAAGTCCGTTATTACCACCACCATTGCATAAGCAAGAATAATAGCGACCTTCGTTTTTCAATATGAGCATTTCTTCACTTTGTAAGATTGGCACATTTTCATTCATATAGCTAAATTTAAGAGCTAGGCCATGGATGTGTCCATTGCCTATTCTTTCTTCTAAGAAATGACAGCCTTCAGAATCGAATTCAAAAAAGACAAAGTTAGAGAATGTGTATTCATCTGTTAGAGGAAGCGGATAATGTTTTCTTCCATAAGCATCAATATAAGATGAACTAACATGCTCTTCTTGCTCTTCCGCTATATCGTTAAGCATTGCTTTATTGTGCTTTTGTGGTGAAACGTTTTGATTGCCTTGATAAGCAATATAGGAATAATATGCGATTTCGTTAAAATCACTAAATGTTGGTTTGTAATTAGCAAAATCAAAATGGTATGTGTGATTAGTTTGAGGATTTTGAGGAACACTGTCACCAGTATTATTGCTATTAACAACGTTATTGCTATTGTAATAATTGATTGAAGAGTAATTATTTGATGCTGGTGAGGATGGTAACTGCGCTGGCACTACTTGTTTCATGAGTAAAGGAATCATGATTGCCACTGCTGCTAAAGCAAGAGCTCCAGCAGGAATAAAGAATAAAGGTAGACGATTATTCTTTTTAACTTTTGTAGGAATATTATCTAAAGAACTGATTTCTGGTAATGATGATTCAATAAGTTTCGTACTGTTCTTTTTGATTTCTTTTTCAATTCTTTTCATCTTTTTAAACTCCTTTTGACTTTATCAATAGCTTGAGAATAACGGTATTTGAGAGTGCCAAGTGGTATACCTGTTAGCTCATTAATTTCTTGCCAAGATAGACCGAATGTTAACCGATAACCGACAATCATTTTCTCTTCCTTAGTTAAATCGTAAGGAAGGAAGTAATCTAATTGCGTTACTTGGTTATCCGCGCACATATCTTCTAAGACATCACTACCATGTTCGCGAGAGCGTTTTTTAGCGTAATCAATCGCTTCGTTTTTCGCCATTGTGCACAAGTAGGAATGCAAGGAAGAAGGATCTTTAACTCCATTTCTTCTATCGAGTATTTTTACAAATACATTTTGGTAGACGTCATCGCAATCTTCTTTTTGATTTAGATAAGTAGCGATAATGAAGTAAAGCAATGAGCGATAACTTCGATATACACTAGAGATTGCTTCTTCGTCGCCTTGAAGAAACAGTTTGGCAGTCTTGATGGTCACATTCATTTTGAAAGCAGCTTTCATAAGTAAAGACGGTTATAAAATCAAAAATGTATAAAAATATTTTTTCTTAGAACAATTATACAAAAAAATCCTGATGCTATTCAGGATTAATTTGCAATTTAATATCTATAAAGATTAGCCACCATCAAACTAGATAGAGTCTTGAACTCTATAAGTTTTTAATGAATCAAAATAATTAATTATCGGTGTTTGTTTTGACGATCCAATGATAATAGCATTCTCGACAGTCATAGGCCCAGCCATCATAAACGCCAAGTCTATTAACATATTTACTACCACAGTTTGGGCATCTTGTTTCATCAACTGAACAAAAACCACCATTGGCCGCTTCTAATTGTTCATCGGTGAGTTCAATGCCTTCTTTTCTTGCTAAATCTAAAATTTCTTCTTGGCTTTTACAGGCTTTAACTTTTTCGATTTGTTCTTTAGTTAAACCTTTTAATAGTTCTTCTTTCATTATCAAAGTTCTCCTTTGTTGCTTGTATATTAACATGGCATTTGTCACAGAAGTGCCACAGGCCAAGGTTACATTTTGGCACCTTAAGTTTTTAAATCCCTTAGATATTATTTAGAAGAAAACATCTACCACTAATGAGTTTTGAATATCACTAATAGATCCTTGAAAATACAGTCTTTAAACTTTGATTGATTGTTTGATAAATGTATAACAATAGCTAGAGAAGCATTTGATAATTGCTCATTCCATAAAGAACTCTGACGATTTGAATTTCGTAGCCTCTAATACGATAAAAGGCAATGTAGTTTTTAACAAGAAGCTTACGCAGCGACTTATCTTTTACATATTCGTTATTAACTAATGGATTGCTCTCAGGAAAATAACGTAGATTATTAAAAGATATACGAAAAGTATCAATTAAATCAATGGCAGCTTTTGGATTTGATAAATCGTTATAAATGTAAGCAAAGATTTTATCCAAATCTAGTTGTGTAGAAGGATAAATATTTAAAGTATATTTACTTTCCATACTTTTTGTTCATGCGATTAAAGAATTCATCACCGTCCATACCTTTAGCGCCTTTTTCGATTTCATCAATTCCTTCATTGATTAAAGTGGCTGCTTGAACCTTAGCGAACAATTCTTCATAAAGAGCAATGCTCATCATGACAGCTTCTCCATAACCGTTTCTAGTAATAACAATAGGAACTGGGCTTTCTTGGCATGTTTTCATTATATTGGCTGTATTCTTAAGTTCATTAACTGGTAGTACCTTTGGTAACGCTTGTGTCATAAACTAATCCTCTACTTTATTATGGCTTTATTATACCATATTTATACCATATTTCAATTGGAAGAATTATTAAAAGAAACTAGGAAATGTTCAATTTTAAACACTTCATAGCACAGGTGTGAAATATTCCCACTGTTATTGCCCTTTGAATACAACTTAAAAATTACAAAACAATTCGCATTTGAAACTTTGTTTTGTTCTTTGATAACACGAAAAACATCAGAGTTTGTTATAATTGAAAAAAGGACATCAAAATGAATGTTTGGGAAGAAGCAAAACAAGTCAAACTAAGCATCGGAAAAGGCATTAAGCCTGGTTTTGATTGTTGGTTTGATGAAAGAATATCACGATCAACAAAAAGAGAGATTCGTGCTTTTATGAAATGGGTTCAAGTAAACTATCCCATCCCTGTAGAATTGCAGGTGGACTTTTGTTACAATCATTTTCTATTACAAAGGAATCATAAACATGCTTATTATTTATTCCATTATGAAAGTATTAATGAGTATCCGAATTTTAATAAGCAAGACAAGCTTCCTATAATATATTTGCCAGTTAGAACAGAACATTGCAACATTGAAGATGTTATATACTCATTTGTTAGAGCCATCACTTGGTATTATGCGTGGATTTGCCATAAGCCTGATGATTATGAGATAAGCGACGCAGATGTTGAAGAAGTGTTTTTGAAATATCTCGACTACAAACAATCTTCTAGAAAGAAAAAATCCTGATTCAACTCAGGATTTTTACTATCTTAACCCGACATATAATTATCGAGTAGCGGGCATTTATGGTGGATCCGACGAGGATCGAACTCGCTACCTCCTCCATGCCATGGAGGCGCTCTCCCAGGTGAGCTACGGACCCACAGTGCGATATTTATTATACAATAATTCGTTAATTAGACAACAATTTTTTATTAATAATTGAGAATAAAAGAAAAAGGTGAATAATCACCTTTCAAATATTTTGGCGCGCTTGAGACGATTTGAACGCCCGACTTCTTCCTTAGGAGGGAAGCGCTCTATCCAGCTGAGCTACAAGCGCGTGACAAACTATTTATTATTTGTCATACCCGTTTGGGTTTTTAGATTGCCATCTCCATGAATCTCTACAAGCATCTTCAATATTGAGTTTGGTTTTGAATTTCATTTCTTCCCAAGCTTTAGATACTTCAGCGTAGTTTTCATCAACATCGCCAGGACGTCTTGGGCAGATGACATATGGAAGTTTCATATTGTTAGCTTTTTCAAAAGCGTGAACGAGTTCAAGAACACTTGTGCCTTTACCAGTGCCTAAGTTATAGATCACTAAGCCTGGTTTTTCTTCTAATTTCTTTAAGGCACATAAATGGCCGTGCGCTAAATCGACAACATGGATATAGTCTCTAACACCTGTACCATCCACTGTTTTATAGTCATTACCATAAACATTTAAGTGTGGACGTTTACCAACAGCCACTTGAGTAATATATGGCATTAAGTTATTTGGAATGCCGTTTGGATCTTCACCAATTAAGCCACTTTCATGAGCACCGATTGGGTTGAAGTATCTTAAGATAACGATGTTAGCGTCTTTATGTTCTTTTGCGTAATCCTTTAATAAATATTCAATATCTAATTTGGTTTGACCATATGGGTTTGTGCAACCACCAACTTTGTCACTTTCTTTAAGTGGGACATGATCTGGGACACCATAAACTGTTGCGCTAGAAGAGAAGACGATGTTATGAACGTTGAATTCGTTCATTAATCTTAATAAGACCTTACTACTACCGATATTGTTATCGATATATAATTGTGGTTTTTCAACAGATTCAGCGACGCTCTTTAAACCTGCGAAGTGAATGATGTCTGTGATATTTTCTTTTTCAAAAACTTTTTTTAAATCATCATATTTGGTGACATCAACTTCATAAAATCTTGGTGTTTTACCTGTGATTTTATTAATGCGATTTAAGACTTCTGGTTTTGAGTTGATGAAGTTATCAACGATGACGACATCGTAACCATTCTCTAATAATTCAACGACTGTGTGGGAACCGATATATCCTGTTCCACCTGTGACTAATACTGCCATGTTATTTTTCCTCCAATTTATTAAGAAGCAATTCTTTTGCTTTTATTGAATCGATATTGTTTTTAGTGCGTTTATAGATTTGGCCAAGTAGGAAGTTTAACGCTTTATCTTTGCCGTTTTTATAATCATTAACCGCATCTATATATTGTATCAAAGTTTCATCAATGATGGCGGATAATTCATCTTCTTCCACTTCATTAGTGAAATTATATTCTTCTAGAATCTCATTTAATGGTTGGCTATTTTTCATCAATTGTTGGTAGATAATTGAAGTTTGCTTATATGATAATTTGTCATCTTCATACATCGTTAATAAAGATAATAAATCATCTTCGATTTTGATTAATAAATCACTACCGTCTCGCTTAATTTCATTTCTAACACGTGTTAAAACAAAGTTAGCAACCTTTAATGTCGCAATATTTTTTTCTTCTAATTTTGAGAATAAATGTTTGAGATAAGAGCTGTGATTTATTTCATCAATCGTTTCTTTAGTTAAGAAATCAAAATCAATGCGATGAACTGGCTGATAATTGAGTGCTTCTTTTATTAATTCATCACTAATTCTCACTGGCGCAATAGTAGCGTCAGCGAAATAACGATAATCAATTTTAGTGTTTTTCTTTCTCATGAAAACAGTTGTGTTTTTGTTTTCATCATATCTTCTAGTTTCCGGTTCAACTTTTTTACCATTAATGATGATTTCTTTTTGACGATTGATTTCACTATTAATCGCCTTTTCAACATTTTTAAAACCATTTAGATTTTTAAGTTCCACTATTTCACCGTTAACACCGTCTACTTTTAAAGAAACATTAACATCAACACGCATTGAACCTTCTTGAAGACGACCATTACTCACATCTAAAGAAACAGCAATATCTCTAATATCTTCTAAAAACACTCTTGCTTCTTTGCCATTTCTAATATCTGGATCGGTAACTATTTCAATTAAACCCATACCAGAACGATTAAAATCTAATAAAGTTTTGTTTTCTAAATGTATTTGTTTAGCGGCATCTTCTTCAATATGTAAGTGATTAATACGAATAATCTTTATTCCATCATTCACATTAATAGCGAGATGGCCATTTTTGCCAATTGGGTGATAGAACTGCGTTAATTGGTAGCCTTTGGCTAAATCGCTATAGAAATAATTTTTTCTGTCAAATCTAATTAGTCGATCTAATTCCATGTGAAGAGCGTTAACCATTCTAATAGCGGAAATTACGCATCTTTTATTTAACACTGGCATGGAACCAGGAAAAGCCATATCTAACACAGCGACTTGTGTATTAGGCTCCTTACTATATTTAGCGGGCGCACCACTAAAGAGCTTAGATTCACTAAGTAACTGTAAATGTATTTCTAAGCCAATAATTGCTTCGCATTTCATATTACTTATGCACCAAGTCCTTTAATTTGGTCACTTCTTCTACTTCTTTAGCAATTGATAATAATTTGCTTTCAGTGAAATGATGAGAAGTGATATTAACACCAAACGGCAATTCATTTTCAAAACCTAAAGGTAAAGTTATAGAAGGATAACCGCCTAAATTAGCAAACGCTAAATAGTTTTCTGCGATACTAGCGTCTTTATTAAATGATTTCTTTGGAATATCATCGCCAAAAAGTGGCGCTACTGTTGGAGAAGCAGGTAAGATAATCGCATCATTATCTTCTAATATCTTATTAAATGTATCGACAATTAATCGACGAGCGCGTAACGCTCTTAGATAGATTTCTTGTTGATTTTCTTCTAACAATGAAAGAGAACCAATAACAAATCTTCTTTTAATGCGGTCAGAAAAACCTTCACTTCTAACTTTGAAGAGCATTTCTTCATATGTATCAGCGTCTTTATTAACACCAAATTTAATGCCATCAAGATTAGCGTTGTTGCTTGTGGCTTCCGCGCTTGAAATGATGTAATAGGTTGAATAAATAATCTTTGCTAAATCAAAACCAATAGAGAAGGTATTGATTTTATAGCCTTTTTCTTTTAAATCATTAATCATCTTATCGAAGGCAGATTTAATATTTTTATCACTAACATCATCATAGATATCTTTAATGACCGCCAATTTGTATGGTTTATGTTTTTCATCCATTTTGGATAAATAATTTTCTACTTCTAAAGTTGAAGATGTTGTGTCTTTATCATCTCTACCACTTAAAACACTTAACAACAAAGCGGAGTCTTTAACATTTCTAGTGAAATAAGCAACATGATCTAAAGAAGCAGAAAAAGTAAATAAGCCATATCTAGAGATACGACCCCATGTTGGTTTAAAACCGACAAGCGCACTATAGGAAGCAGGTTTTCTTACACTGTCACCTGTATCTGAGCCAATAGAATAAGGAACTATACCAGCAGCGCATGAAGCGGCACTACCACAAGAAGAACCACCAATCATTCTAGTTTTAGTTTCATCCCAAGGATTAAATGTTTTACCTTTATGACCACTACTACCTGTGCCACCCATCGCTAATTCATCTAATGTTGTTTTAGCAATTGGGATAGCTTTTTTATTTAGTAATCTAGTATAGACTTCACTATCAAAAGGAGGAATATATCCTTCTAATAATTTAGATGAAGCACATGTTGGAATATCTTTTGTGGAGAAATTATCTTTAATAGCAAAAGGAATACCCCATAAAGGATTATCGATTTCCACTTCTTCTTTTGATAAAACTTCCGCGATTTCTATAGCTTCTTTTTCATAAATATATTCGAAAGCATTATTAGTGTCTTTTTTAATCTTTTCTAAAGCTTCTATAACTAAATCTAAAGGAGTAACTTCTTTATTAACTAAAGCTTCATGAATTTGATAAATGTTTTTAGAAAGGTAGTCCATTATTTCACCACCTTTGGAATGACGATTTGTCCATCTTCCACTTTTGAAGCATTTTTTAAAGCTTCTTTTTTATCTAAAACATTATCAGTGACATCTTCTCTTAAATAATCAGTAACAATTTCATAAGGAAAAATCATTGGTCTTAATTGATCAATGTTAGGAATAGATTTCATTTCTTCAATAGCATCTAAGATGTCAGCGTATTCTTCTTTTAAGACTTCTAGTTCAACATCATTAATATCGAACATTAAATTATGCGCTGCTTCTAATAATGTCTTTTCATTAGCGGTTTTCATTTTATTTTAATAAGGCTAAGAATTCATCTTCGTTTAAAACAGTAATGCCTAAAGCTTGGGCTTTATCTAATTTAGAACCAGCCTCAACACCAGCAATAACAACATCTGTAGCTTTAGAAACTGAACCTGTCACTTTAGCGCCTAAATTTTCTAATATTTCGGTAGCTTCTTTTCGACCATATTTAGTTAATGTACCAGTTAAAACACATGTCTTACCGGAGAAATATGAATCAGCGGCACTAACAGTGCTACCTAAATAATTGAAATTAACATGTTGTTCTTTTAAAGCGTTAATTGTTTCAATATTTCTTTCATCAGCGAAGAAATTAACAATAGAATGGGCCACGACTGGACCAACATCAGGTATTTCTAATAATTCTTCTTCACTAGCGTTAATTAAATTATCGATATTCATGTATTTTCTCGCTAAGGTTTTAGCCATCTTCACACCAACTTCTTTAATGCCTAAACCAAAGAGCACCCTTTCTAAGGAGTTTTCTTTGCTCTTTTCAATAGCGTTAATTAAGTTATCAACTGATTTGGACTGCCAGCCATCTAAAGAGATGATTTCATCTCGATGATCACATAAATGATATATTTCCGATACTTTTCTAAAGAATCCTTGGTTAAAGAATTGTTCCGCCACTCTTTCACCTAATCCTTCAATATCCATTGCTTCTCTACTAGAGAAATGAATAATAGATTCAATTTGACGAGCTTCGCAGTGTGGATTAACGCAGAAATGCATCGCATCTTTCCTAATCAAAGGCATGCCACATACTGGGCAATTATTAATCATCACAAACGGTATTTCAGTACCCGTCCTTCTTTCTTTTACCGCTCTAACGACTTCTGGAATGACATCACCAGCTTTACGGATGACAACATAATCACCAACTTTTAAGTCTTTTTCGGTAATGAAATCTTCGTTATGCAATGTTGCTCTTTGGACAACAGAGCCCGCTACTCTAACAGGTGTTAAAACAGCGTTAGGTGTAATCTTACCAGTTCTACCAACAGTAAAGATAATATCTTCTAATTTAGTAATAACTTCTTCAGGTGGAAACTTATAAGCAATTGCCCATCTTGGAGTTTTGGCGGTATAGCCTAATTTGTCATATAATGACATATCATCAACTTTAATGACGATGCCATCAATATCATAAGCAAGAGAAGAACGTTTTTCTGTATATTCTTCGATATATTTAAGTACTTCTTCAATGCCGTAACATAATCTTCTTTCAGGATTGGTTTTAAAACCAAGATCATCCGCCATTTTGAGAGCTTCACTATGGTATCTAATGCCAAAATCAGAAGCGTTAACGAAATAATACCAGAAAGCATCTAAACCACGAGAAGCGGCAATAGAACTATCTAATTGTCTAATGCTACCAGCGGCAGCGTTTCTTGCATTAGCGAATAATGGTTCGCCTGTTTGTTCTCTTTCTTTATTAAGTCTTTCAAGTGACTTTTTAGGCATGAAGACTTCACCTCTAATTTCAAAGTCTTCATTAATTTTTATGTGAGACGGTATTGATTTAATGGTAATAACATTCGCGGTCACATCTTCACCAGTCACACCATTTCCTCTAGTTGCAGCGTATTCTAAATTACCGTGATAAACAAGTGACATACCGAGACCATCAATCTTCATTTCCGCCATATAGGTCACTTTATCAAGGCCTGTAATTTCTCTAACTTTTTTATCGAAATCTCTTAAATCATCTTCATTAAAAGCATTCGCTAAAGAAAGCATGCTTCTTTTATGAGTCACTTCTTTGAATTCTTTTTGCACTAAGCCACCCACTCTTTGAGATGGTGATAATGGAGATTGATATTCAGGATGCTCATTTTCAAGCATGATTAATTCTTGCATTAAACGGTCGTATTCAGCATCACTAACTGAAGGATTGTCTAATACATAATATTCATAATTATATTTTTCGAGGAGAGTTCTTATCTCATCGATTCTTTCTTTTGGGCTCATGCGGCATGACCTCCTTTAGAAACACTTGGATGGGTTCCTAATATTGATTTTTCTCCATGTTCTTCGAAATTAACTTTAATAATATCGTCGCCTTCTAAAGCAATAACAACACCTCTACCTAATTTCTTATGAATAACAATGTCCCCTACTGCCCATTCAGTGACATCATTTTTAATATCATCAAATACTGGTGTTTTTGGTTTGTTATCTTCTTGGGTGAAGTCTAGATGATCGCCATCATTAAAGGTATAAACTCTTGGTCTAGCTTGTTGTTGTGGTTGAGGGCGTGGTCCAGAACGGAACATTGTTTCTCTATTAGTCACCACTTCATTACCTGATTCTTTTAAGAATTGGGAAGGTATTAAATTGCCTTGAATGACATATGAGAAGTCCATAGCTAACGTTAGATAAAGTTTCTTTTTAGCTCTTGTCATCGCAACATAAGCTAATCTTCTTTCTTCTTCCATGGCTAAATAGCCACCTTCAAGCATTGCTCTTTGGTTAGGGAAAACACCTTGGTTGAATCTTAAAACAAAGACCACAGGGAATTCTAATCCTTTAGCGGTATGGACGGTCATTAATGTGACATGGTCACCATCAACGATTTCATCTTGAGCGCTTAATAAGGCAATATTTTGTAAATATGCATCAAAAGTAGATGATGGATTATTTTTCAAATAGTGACGAATATCTTCAAATAAAGCTTTAACGTTTTCAATGCGTTCATCACCATCATCTTCTTTTTTTAGATATTCTTGATAACCAATAGACCAAATCATATCTTCTAAGATTTTAGAAAATACTTCTTCGTTCTTTTTGATGTCTTCTCTAGCGATATCGATAAGTTTAATCATCGATTTAAGAGAATTAATTAAAGATGTTTTGATTTCTGAATCATTTGGATCAACATCTTTAGCGTATTCATATAAAGATTTATTGGCATCAGCGGCTTCATTCTTCAATAGGTTTTCAGAAGTTTCACCAAAGCCTCTTTTTGGAACATTTAAAATACGTGAGAAAGAAACATCGTCTTTCACATTAACGATTAAATGGAAATAGGCTAAGACGTCTTTGATTTCACGTCTTTGATAGAACTTTGTACCACCAAAAATCTTATATGGTATTTGATAACGGGTTAGGGCCGCTTCAAAGTCCATGGTAATGTAGTTAGAGCGATATAGTAAAGCAATGTCGTTATATGAATAACCACCATAATCTTTTAATTTTCTAATTTCACGAGCGACAAAATCCGCTTCTAATCTACCAGAAGGTGAGCAATGTGTAGTAATTGCTTCTCCCCCTACTTCTTTTGTATATAAGTTTTTAGTCACTCTCAATTTGTTATAGGAAATTAATTTATTAGCGGCATTTAATATCGCTTGTGTACTACGATAGTTTCTATCCAAAACAATAGTAATCATGTCATAGTAGCGTTTGTTTAAATCTAAAATAATGTTTTGATTAGCGCCTCTCCAGGTATAGATTGTTTGGTCTGGATCACCAACGACATATAAAGATGTTGTTGGTTTCTTTAAGAAATTAATCATCTTATATTCAACATCGTTAGTGTCTTGGAATTCATCAATTAAGATATGACTAATCTTATCTTGCCATTTATTTCTAATGTCTGGATAGTTTTCTAAGATGTAATTTGTTTGTAACAACAAATCATCAAAGTCTAAAGAATAGCATTTATATTTTTCTTCTTCATATCTTTGATATATTTCTAAACATGTTTTTTCATCTTCAAAAGATGGTTTAACAATTTTAATATCATCAGGATATTTGCCTAATAATTTTTGTTTGCCGATATAACCTAAAGCTTTACCGACAATCTTATCACCACGTTTAAAGCCCATTGAGGCAGCAATATCTTTCACTAATTTAGTTTGATCTTCTTCATCAAAAATAGTAAATGATGATGGGAAACCAAGAATCGATATCTCATGACGTAAAAAGAAAGCAGCGAATGAGTGGAATGTTCTGATTGTTAAATCTTGGCTCATCTCAGGAAGCATTTTATCAACACGAGATTTCATTTCGTTAGCAACTTTGTTAGTAAAAGTAATCGCTAAAATTTTCCAAGGTAAAACGTGACATTCACTAATTAAATATGAAATACGATAAGTTAAAACACGGGTTTTGCCAGAACCTGCACCGGCGATAATACGGACGTGCTGAGCTTCAGTCGTTACTGCTTCATATTGATTGTCATTTAATTCATTTTGGTAGTTCATATATTGTTAACAATATATTAGCAAAGTAAACGATAGATATGCAATTAAAGAATATAATTTGTTACTAATCTTTTCTCGTTTAGATAAGATAGGCACTGATCAATGCCTGGAACATTCGCCACTACCATTTGTTCATTAACTTCAATAATTGATGGAGTGCCTTTGATGGATAAGTCATTAATATCCATTATTCCAATACCATAATCATCACTAATTTGGATGTGATCAATTGATGAATTAACAAAATAAGTAGGTAGAATTCTCTCAGTAGCGAAGTCCACTATTTCGTCAAGCATGTCGTGACAGTACCCACAAGTTTCAGAGTAAATGAAAACAATGTAGTTTTCTTCTTGTTGATTAAGGATATCCAACCACCTGATTTGTTGTGATTGCACTATGTCGTAGTCTTGATATGTTTTTTTACTCGTAATAACGTGTGCTGGTGAACACGCTACCACTGTCGCTAGAAGCGCTAGCGAAGCGATAAAAAAACGATATGTCATGCAATAAGTATAGTTTTTTAGATAAAAAATGTAAAATATTGTTATGGCAATATTTAGAAAAAAGACCACTTTAGTTCATAACATTACTTATATGGCTTTGATGACTGCGATTAATGTCATCTTCATAGTCTTAGATACTTATGTGCCATTTTTAATGCTTCTATTAATATTGATGCTACCTTTTGTCAGTGCAGTTGTTTCTTATTACTGCCAAAAAAGGTATTACATTATCTACGCTGCCGCTAGTATTGGGTTATGTTTAATCTTTAATATTCTTGATACTGTTTTCTATATTGTTCCAGCGGTATGTTCTGGCTTTATTATTGGAGTACTACTTGATAAGAAAATTAATCCTTTCTGGATGATTCTTGGATCCACTCTTGTGGAAGTGGTTTTGACCTATGCCTTTATTCCTTTATTAAATATAATAAGTAAGACTGATATTGTTCATACTTTTATCACGATTTTTGGTTTAACTAACTTTGCTTATAAACAAGAATTAACTCATCTTTTCATCCTTTTTGTGGCCTTAACTCAATGTTCTTTAACGCATTTTGTCTTATTAACTGAAATTAAGAAAATTGGTGTAGAAACTAATACACATGTCGCTTCTTTCTGGCCATATATTGCTGGTTTACTTACTTGTATTCTTATCTCATTTATCTTCGCTTTTACTTATCGTCCACCTTCATTAGCCTTTGTCGCTTTATCATTTTATTTTGCTATTTTCCTATTAATTGATTTACTTGGTTCAAAAAAGCCATATGTCTATATTATTCTCGGTGTTTCCTTATTAATTGCATTCATCATTTTCACCATTTTCTACACTAAAGTTGATAAGCCATTTGGCTTTAATTTATTTGCTTTATTCCCAATGATGATTGCATTAACAAGTTTTATCAAAAATTGTTTGATAAAAGCGGATAATAATATTTAGAATATTAGTATGGTAGATTTATTAAAAGCATTTGGCCGTGGCATTCTCTATGTATTAGCGTTCCCGTTCTTCATAGTTGTTCTAGCTATTTTTGCAGTGGTTGGCCTCATTGCTTTTATTATTCAGTTAGTGAAATCAATTATTTTCTTTTTCACTGGTCAACAATTCTTCCCAGAATTACCTGAAGATAAAGAACTTCGTTTATTAAAAGAAAAAGAAGAGACTAAAAATAAGCCTGTTAATGATGAACCTACGCCTGCTGCTCAAGTTCAACAAGAAAGCAATAATTTAGTATTTGAAGAAGTATTTGATGAACCCGCTTTTAAAGAAGAACCAGCGCCGGTTATCACTCCCATTCCCACTCCCGCTCCTACAAGCGTAGAAGAGGCTTGCTTCCAAGACTTAAATAAGAAAGAAGAGACTAAAGAAGAAGTACCTCCTAGTGCTCCTATTTTTGAAGAAGTTAAGGAAGAGGAAGAAGAACCTGTCATTGAAGAACTTAATGTTAAACAAGAGGAAGTTAAAGAAGAACCTATTTCACCTTTAACCGATTTAATTGAAGAAGAACAGCACAAAGAAGATCCATTAGATGACTTCTTAAGTGCTTTAGAAGAAGATGAAATTTCAACTCCACAAGAAGAATTAGAAACATATAAACCAAGAGGAAGTGAAGATTCCTTCCAAGATGAAGATAATGACGATAACCATATGGGTGTCGATATTAATTATGATGATTGAGGTAAAAGATGGGACCACTACTAATGCTTAAAATTACTGAAAACGATAAAAGAGTAATTATTGCCCTTCTTTTCATCATTATCATTTTGTTCGTTGTTATTGGTTTATTAGGTTCTTTAATCATTAGAACAATGAAATGGCAAGGTAAGAAATGCGATACCCTAGTGAGTGATGTTGTTACTAATCATATCGTTAAAACTCCTCATCAATTAAGAAGATATGCCGCTAAAAAGAATATTAGACATTTCATCAAACAAGCATGGATACCAATCATTATCATCATTGTGGGTGTTGTAACTTATATTATTAGAAACGCTGTTAAGAATGATTGGGCTTATAATCCATTCAATATCAATGATGGTTTTGGTTCATTATTCTTTGTCTGGGATTTCTCAAATATCATTTCCACTCCAGAAAGTGGTATTGGCGTTTTACTTAACTGGCCAACATTAATTAATCAACCGCATTTTGAAGTTGAAGCAATCTGCTCTTATGTTGCAGTATCATTTGTTATCGTTGGTGGCCTTTGGTATTTAGTGGTCGCTCAAGCTTATTTAGCAAGAACAATAAGAGCGATTAAATTATCAAAGAGAGTGTTTGAAAAGAGCTTAGATAATTTTGATCAAAACACTCCACCACAACAACCACAGCAAAGCAACAATTCACCAGTGCAACCGATGTAATTTAAAACCCCCAGATGAGATGGGGGTTTCGTTTTACTTCATTGTTAGTGATAAGACAATCATGATGATCTCATAAGCGGCATAGCCGAATAAGATGGCATCAAGGACAATTAAGATCCAGAGGAATCTTGTTTTAAGTCTTGCCTTACGAGCGTCCTTTTCAGAATCGATTACTTCTTCAATCATAAGCAATCCTCCTAGTATTTAATGCTATTGGATGTTCTTGGATATGGTTGGACATCACGGATGTTTTGCATGCCAGTGATGTACATTAATAATCTATCAAAGCCGATACCGAAGCCAGAGTGTTTGCAACCCCCGTATCTACGGGTGTCTAAATACCAATCTAATTCCTTATCGTTACCGAGTTTTTGCATCTTCTTAAGTAAGATGTCGTATCTTTCTTCTCTTTGAGAACCACCGACTAGTTCACCAACTGCAGGCACTAATAAGTCACAAGCAGCAACTGTTTTACCATCATCATTTTCTCTCATATAGAAGGCTTTAATTTCTTTTGGATAGTCTGTTAAGAATAATGGGCCTTTAACAATTTCTTCAGTGAGATATCTTTCATGTTCACTTTGTAAATCCATACCCCATTCGATGTTGTTATTTTCAAAGACATGACCTTCTTTAACAGCTTTCTTTAATAATTCAACACCTTCGGTATATGTCATACGTTTGAAATCACTATTAGCGACATGATTTAATCTTTCTAATAATGTTTTATCAATCATAGTGTTGAAGAAATTCATTTCTTCTGGGCAAGCAGAAAGAATGTAATTGATGCAGAATTTAACACAGTCTTCAATAACATCCATATTGCCTTCTAAATCAGTGAAAGCCATTTCTGGTTCCACCATCCAGAATTCAGAAGCGTGTCTAACAGTGTTAGAATGTTCCGCTCTAAAGGCAGGACCAAATGTATAAACATCTCTAAAGGCTAAAGCGAATGGTTCAACGTGTAATTGACCAGTAACAGTTAAGTTAACTTTTCTACCATAGAATGAATTTGGATCTTTGGTATCATGTGTGACAACATCAAAAACGTTACCAGCACCTTCACCATCGTTAGTGGTAATTAATGGTGTGTGGACATAGATGAAGCCATTATTTTGGAAGAATTCATGAATAGCAAAAGATAAGACGCTTCTCACACGATAGACCGCTTGGAATGTGTTAGCGCGTGGTCTAATGTGGGCGATTTCTCTTAAGAATTCAAAGCTGTGTCTCTTCTTTTGAAGTGGATAGTCATCATCGACATCGCCTTCTAAAGAACAATCTTCCACAGCGATTTCAAATGGTTGTTTGTTTTCTGGAGTTAAGACTAACTTACCATGAACTTTAATTGCCGCACCGGTTTTTAAAGATGATAAGATGTCGTGATTTTGACTTTTATCAGTGTAGACTAATTGCACACTTTTAAAATATGTACCATCGTTGAATTCGACAAAGCCAATTGAACCATTATCACGGTTAGTTTTAACCCAACCTTCAAGTTCAACTGTTCCAAGAGATTCAATCTCATCTTGATCGCCGTTTGTCACGATGTCATAGAGTTCAAAGTTAGTAATTTTCATAGGTTCCATATTTAATGCTCCTTGTTAATATCATAGTTACTTAAAGTAACTTTGTCACTTCAATTTTCAAATTCATTCCACTTTTCAATTGACCAGTTAGGATCGACCCCTAAATCTAGTCCTGCGAACACCTTCATTTCGTAAAGATGTTCCGCAACTTTGGCAATCATTGCCGCGTTATCAGTGCAGCACCACATTGGTGGAATGATAATGTGGGCACCTAATTTTTCGCATTCTTTAAGCATTTCAGCGCGTAAGTATGAATTTGCGGATACACCACCCGCTAAAACGACTTGTTTAACGTCATATTCTTTTATGGCTTTAACTGCTCTAGAAATAACCATACCAACGGCAACATCTTGGAAGCTACGGCACATATCAGGCACTCTGATTTCTTCGCCTTTTTGCTGTAAATTATGCACTAGATTAATGACATTAGTTTTTAAGCCAGAGAACGACATATCGTAAGTATGTTCACCACTGAGTGGTGTTGGTAAATGATATGTATGTTCACCTTCTTTGGCTAATTTATCAATTGGAATGCCACCCGGATAAGGTAAGCCTAAGACTCTTGCTACTTTATCGTAGCATTCACCAATCGCATCATCTCTTGTTTCACCAATGATTTCAAAATTCATGTGATCTTTCATAATCACTAATTCTGAATTACCACCTGAAACAACAACGGCAAGTAATGGGAATTTTAATTCTTCATTAAATTCATTAGCGTAAATATGTCCCGCTAAATGGTGGACAGGAATTAATGGCTTTTTATAAAGCATCGCTAATGTTTTAGCGCATTGCATACCAACATGTAGTGCGCCTATTAGACCTGGTCCTCTAGTGACTGCGAAAGCATCAATGTCTTCTAATTTAACATCGGCTTTTTCTAATGCTTCTTTTAAGACTAATGAGATATTCTCACAGTGAAGTCTGGAAGCAATCTCCGGCATAACACCACCATATTTTTGGTGCACTTCAATTTGTGTGTTGATGACATTAGAAAGGAGTTTACCATCTCTAGTAATCGCGACACTTGTTTCATCACAGCTTGATTCTATTGCTAATATTGTTGCCATTTTATTTCACCTGCAAAATCATATAATAAGCATCATCACCGTTATCGTAATAATGCGGTTTAGTAGTTTCAATTTTGAATCCGTGTTTCTTATAGAAATTAATCGCGGATAAATTATTAGTTCTCACTTCTAAAGTTAATGTTTGAATCTTTTTAGCGTAACAATCGTTATAGATTTCATCCATCATCGCTGAACCTAATTGTTTTCTTTGTAAATAAGGATGAACAGCGATTTGACAAATTGTCGCACTATCGAATGTCTCCCAATAATCACAGAAGCCCACCACACGATAGCCTTCTTCATTATTAATAGATAACTCGATTACCCAGAAATGAGCGACTGGGTTTTCTTTTAATTCATAAAGGATATTTTCTTCCTTCCACGCCCCATGAGGAAAACAAATATTTTCAATCTGCATGATTGTTTTTAAGTCTTCTAATTTTGCTTCTCTAATGTTGACGTAAAGGTTTTGCATATTAATCCTTCATATATACTGGTTTTAAAGAGAGTGGGTTAATAGATTCCAAAGAATCTTTTAAATTCAACATCTCTTGTAAGTTGTTAGTTTGTTTGCCTTCTTGGCCTAAATATTTAGCTTCGCCACATAAAACATAGTTTGGATGATCTTGTAAATATTTAAGCACCTCATCGTTTTTCATAATGCAGTCATCAAGTAAGATTTTTTGATCTTGATAAACGCCGACATAAGAACGGTTACTTCTCGCATTTATGACACAGATAGAAGGAAATGCACCATCTTTTTGCACTCTTAAGGAACTAACTGCATATAATTTAGCGTCTAATGCCACCGCAATTGTTTTTGCAATTGTAATAGCGATTCTGACACCTGTATATGAGCCTGGTCCTTTAGCGACGATGACTTCCTTAATCTCTTCTTTTTTGATGTTGTGCTTTTCTAAAAGCTTATTTAATTCCACGATCATGAATTCTGATTGTCTTTGCCAAGCTTCGTAAGAAACATAATCTAAAAGAAGGTTATCTCTAGCGATGCCCACTGAGAGGTTTGTATTTGATGAATCTAATAAAACTGTAATCATTATTTCAAACCCTCCATGAACTCTTTGTCATTGCTGACTATTTTGATATTTCTTTCATCATCTTTAACATGAGTGATGTTAACTTCAATCGCGTTTTCAGGGATGAGATTTTTAATGAATTCTGGCCACTCAATAACGGTGATACCAGTTTCATAACCAATGTATTCATCTAGACCAATATCAGTGTTTAAATCCGCGAGTCGATAAGCATCAATATGAATTAATGGTTTATCGCCATCGAAATAGACTTTCATGATGTTGAATGTTGGAGATTGCACAACACTTTTAATATTTAATGCTTTAGCAATACCTCTCACAAGAGTGGTTTTACCTGCACCTAAATCACCGGTTAAACAAAATGTTGAACCAGGTTTACAAAGGGCAACAAATTTCTGCCCAAGATTCATAGTTTCTTCGGCACTTCTACTAATAATTTGATGTTCCATTTTATTCTTTCTTTGTACTTTCTAAGTACTGATTAAAATAGCGGTTAATCATATCATCATCAAATGGGAATTCACGCTTTTGCATTTTTTCCACGATGATCTTTGTTTGATTTTTTAAAACAGCATCTAATTCGTCGCTATATTGATAGGTGCTTTTATGGTGGAGATATTCTTTCTCATCTAAGACTCTAATTTCATTATCATGAAACAATTTAGCGTCTAAATCATAATCAATATATTTAATTGAGTCTTTGTCGATGATACTTGGAGAAGCGATATTGCAGTAATAGCAAACGCCATCTTTCTTCATCATGCAAATGACATTCCACCATTCTTTTTTAGAGAAGATAGTGACCGCTGGTTCTTTGGTAAACCAACAGCGACCATTAGCTTCGATGACTTTGGCTTTCTTGGTAGCGATGACTAAATAGTCTTCGTTATTATCTAAAACTAAACCACGATCCCAGACACGATGTAAGGCACCATTATGTTTGTAACAACGAATCGAGTACCAACGTCCAACGGATGACATATTATTCTCCTGCTAATAATTTGATAATGGCGTTAACATCAGCAAATGATTGATCATAAGCTTGTTGATCAAATGGTTTATCAAATGGGATTGCCATGATAGCGTCATCATAGCTTAGATAAGCAGCGGAATGACCACCCCAAACAACAACATTAACGTTGAATAAGTGGTTATCAACTCTAATTCTACGAAGGTCAGTTAAGAAACTGCCTTTAAGAGTTTTATGAATATCAGCGCCTTCTGGACCATAGACCACCATGTCTTCTTTTTCTTCTAAAACTGTTAAATCTTCAACAGCGTTTGGTAAGTCAAATGGTTGTTTTGGATTTTTCATAACGATTACGAAACGACCAGAGAAATCTAAGTCATTTGGTAATGTGATGTATTTACCAACGAATAAAGGTGGGACTTGTTGTTTTCTTGTTGATGGTCTTAATAAAGCCACTTCACCATAGGTGACGTGATGACCTTTATATTCCGCTCTAACGATGTTTCTAGAATTGATGCTTGTTGCATCTTTATAAACACCATCACTAGCAAAATCAGTAATTGCAAATTTTTCATCAAGGTCATATTTGATATTGGAATAATTACTACCAAATTGTTGTTCTCTTAAGATATTAGAGACCATTGTGATGTATTCTTTTGTTTTATTTGGGAAATTCTTTCTTGTTAAAACATAATATAAAATCATGCCCACAAGAATCGCACCACCTAAGCTATAACCAACAATCTTAAGCCATTGGATATTGCTCATAACCATGAACATTACGCCAACGATTGCAGCGAGGACAACGAACATGATGATGTTACTAATTCTTCTTTGTTTTGTATAACTACTGAATAAGGTTTTTCTCGCTTCTTCAATCTTTACTTGATATGGCTTGTTATCTGCTTGAGTAACTTCCACATTTTCCTGGATATCTTTTTCTTCCATGGGGATACCTCCAAACTGATATAACTATAGCATAAGAACATTATAAATGTTAATTGTTTATATAATTTCCATTTTGCATTTATCAAGTAAGAGTATATGATTATTGACGGGAGCTGAACGAAATTCGGCTGAGAGGACTCTTCTTGGAGTCGACCGTACCTGATCTAGGTAATTCTAGCGGAGGGAACTTTTTTATTTAAACGTTTCCCCCTCATTACTAGAACTTGAGGGTTTTTATTTTAGGAGGGGTGTTATGAAAAACACATCAAACACGGTACGTACCATTACAGAAGTTGGTATCATTGCCGCTTTAGGTTTCGTCTTTGACACATTACAAGGCATTATTTCCAAAGGCGTATTCGTTAACGGTGGCTCAATCGGTTTTGCAATGATTGCGGTTTTAATCATTGCATATCGTAGAGGCGTTTTAGCTGCTTTAACCACTGGCTTAATTATGGGTCTATTAGATGTCGCTACAGGCGCATATATTATTCACCCATTGCAATTATTATTAGACTACATCTTACCATATGCAGTTGTTGGTGTAGCCGGATTCTTCAAACCACTTTATGACAAATCAAATAGTAAAGGTTTAAGAGTAACTTGGTTAATTGTTGGCGCAGTTGTTGGCGGTTTAGCTAAATTCTTAAGTCACTATTTAGCGGGTGTTATTTATTGGGCAAATCCTGAGGACTTCGCTTGGGAATTAAATAGTATGAATCCATACTTATATTGTTTCATTTATAACATTGCATTTATTGGTCCATCCATCGTTTTAACAGGTGGTATCTTAGTGGCCTTAGAATTCATGGCTCCAAGAATCTTAACAAACAAACCAATTATTAAAGAAGGTAAGACCGATAAGAACGATTATGTTCCATCAATCATCTCCATTATCACCATGGCGGGAGGCGCTTTCTTATTCGTATTTTTCTTAATTAAATACATTCAAAGTTTCGCTGATTATAAAGATGGAAGCGCATATGGTTATGATTTTGATCCAGATTCATTAATTGTCTTTGTTGTAGGTTTATCTTTAATCGTCTTAGGTGCTTTATCTTTATTCCGCAATATTAAAGATAAATTCTCTTACACAAAATTCTTCGCGGGCTTAACAATGATCTCATTAACCACATTCATTTATGGTCTTGCTAGACTTATTAGAACATATGTCAAAAACAAAGATCACACTACTTATTGGATTTGGTTTGCGATTACCATTACAGTGACTATCGCAGTGGCCACTACTTTGATTATCTTATTTATTAAAGAAAGAGCAAAAATCAAAGAAGAAAAGAGAAAAGAAGTATCAAATATTTGACCATGCAATCTCTTTTAGTCCATTTTCACGTAAATACTCGTTGGTTTTAAGGAAATGATTATTACCGAACCAACCACCATGATTCGCGGCTAAAGGAGAAGGATGGATACATTCTAATATCAAATGTGAAGGGTTGTGCAAACAGCCCTTTAATTTTCTCGCTGGACCGCCCCAGAGAAGGAAAACCATTGGTTGAGATTGATGATCTAATAATTCTAAAACACTAGTTAAGAACTCTTTATATTCATTAATATTATGGCTTAAAGCTTGATGAGCACGGACTGATAAAATTGAGTTTAAAAGTAGAACTCCTTGATTCGCTAAATAGGTTAAGTCGCCATTAGAGAAATCCATCTTGCAATTATATTCTTGAGCGATTTCTTTATAGATGTTAATTAAGGATGGAGGAACCTTCACTCCTTTTGGTACAGAGAAAGATAAACCCATTGCTTGATTTGGTTCGTGATATGGGTCTTGACCAATAATCACCACTTTGACTTTATCTAATGGTGTTAATCTAAAAGCATTGAATAATAAATTACGAGGAGGATAGCATGTGTAATCACTATATTCCTTGTTAAGAAAATTATTCAATTTGATACAGAATTCTTCATTTTGAAGCTTCTTAAAAAACTCATTCCAAGATTTTGCAATATTGTCCATGCAACGATTGTAACATTTTTATGCTATCACTTGAGTAAAAATTTGTATAATATAGGCGTGTTTGGCAAACGGCCAAACAGGTTATTAGACTATGAGAATTATTTATTTTACAACTGCAACAAGTAAAGAAGATTATGCTTCTTTTTCTTCATCATGGAAATCTTCACTAAATACTTCTATTCAAAATCTACATAACCGTTTGATCCGTTCTTTAGCGTTAACTCATGAAGTTGATGTTATGTCAATTCGTCCTTTTTCTAGAAGGTTTTGTATGCTTAGTAAATTAGATGCTTCCACTAGACAAGAAGGAAGAATTACTTGGCACAATTTAGAAATTAAAAAATGGAAATTTAGTAGATATTGGAGTATTTCTAAACAGTGCAAAAAGATTCTTAACAAAATGAATCTTAAAGACTGCATTATTATTACCGATACACTTAATCCAAATGTTTTAAATAATTCCACGAACTTCGCTAAAAAATATGGTTTACCAATTATCGGTGTTTGTCATGGTACACCAAGCAATATTCAAAATACTGGTAAGTCATACACCACATTCGTTTTAGGTAGAGCAAAAGACTTATCTGGCTATATCTCTTTAACTCCTGGTTTAAATGATTTATTCAATAAAGGAAGTAGAGCTAACTTAACAATTGAGGGTGTTGCGGAAGACAAAACTTCTAAATTTTCTCGTAAACCAACTTATGGTAAATACATTTACTATAACGGACCATTAAATGAAAAATATGGTGTCTTTGAATTAATCAAAGCTTTTAAAGAATTAGATAATCCACATATTACTTTAGTAATTTCCGGTTATCACGCTAACGAGGAAAAATTAAAAGATATTATTGGAGAAGATAAAAACATTATTAATTTAGGAATGATTCAAAACGATCAAATCGTTTCATTAGCGAATCATTCAATAGTTAACATTAATCCATATCCTTATTCTGAAGACTTTGATCGTTATGTTGTCCCAGATAGCTTAGTGGATTATTTAGCGGCACCATCAATTTTAGTCAGTGTTCGTAACCGTCAATTTAAACCTAATTTTGAAGAAGACGCGGTTTGGATTAAATCAAACGAAGTTTTAGATTTATTGCATGGCATTAAAGCCGCGATCAATATGAAAGAAGAAGATAAGAACAATATGATTAAGAAAGCAAATGCTGACGCTAGCAAACAATTTTCTATGCTCGCAGTTAATCATCGTATTATCAGATTCTTAAAACAATTCATAAAACAAAAAGAGTAATTTGAAACGCATTTTGTCCTTAAAGTTTGCGTTTTATTTGTTTTTTTAATAAAATTAAACCGCTTATGGAAAACGATATCAATAACCAACAAGAATTATTAGCAAAGAATCTCGCTTATTATCGTAAAGCCAGTGGTCTTACCCAATTAGAACTCGCTGAAAAATTCAATTATTCTGATAAATCAGTATCTAAATGGGAAAGAGGTGAAGGCTTTCCAGATATTTTTGTTTTGAAATCACTCGCTGATTTCTATGGTATTTCTGTTGATGACTTTTATCAAAGTGAACACAAGGCTGTTAAAGTCAGTCAAAGTAGAAAAAGAAAACAAACATACTTAAAACTTTTATCTATCGGTTTAGGTTGGTTAGTTGTTGTTTTAACTTTCTTCTTCTTACAAATATTTATTGGTGATAAATACGCTTTTAAGCCTTGGTTAACTTTTATATACGGCACATTAATCACCGCGATCATCTTACTCGTTTGGGAATTTATTTATCATAATAGATTCTTACGTATGTTAGCGGCTTCTGGTATCGTTTGGACCACCGCTTTATCATTATACTTAACATTCTATGTGGTGATGAATTTACCACTTCCACTGATATTCGTTGTGGCTATTCCACTTCAAATATTAGAAATAACTTGGTATTTATTTAGAAGAAGTAAAAAGAAGTAAAAGAAAACTGGCGGTTTGAAGTTGCCAGTTTTTTAGTCGTCTGTTCCTCCATCATTAATGAAGAGGATACCCAATGTTTGTGGACCACAGTGGCTAGTAATTGTTGCCCCTGCAGTTGTTTCATAAATGGTTTTGAACCCACGATTCTTTAATGCTTCAATTGCCACCGCAACCATTTCTGGAGTTGCTTGTGTATGAGTGACAAATGCCACTGATAAGTCTGGGTTAGCAAATTGTTCTAATGTGTCTTTACAATATCCGGCAATAACTTGTGTCTTACGGCCGATATATTTTTTAGCAGGCGCCATTTTACCATCACTAACAATGATTTGTGGTTTGATTCTTAAGATGGTTGCTCCAAATCTTAATAATCCAGAACATCTACCACCTTTATGTAAATATTCAAGCGTTTGAATAACGAAACTTGCTTGAACATAAGGGATACGTGCTTTAACTTTCTCAACAATCTTTTCTGGCGCTAAACCTTTATCTCTTAATTTACAAGCATAGATTGCTTGAAGAGCAATGCCGGTTGATAAGCTTCTAGAATCGATGACATAAACGTTATCATATTTTGTGGCAACTGATTCAGCGTGAGCAAATGATGATGAGATTTCAGAGCTTAATGAGATATGAATAATAGCCTCATATCCTTTCGCTAATAAGCCATCAAAGTATTCACGATATTGGAAATCGTTAATCGCACTTGTGCGAGGAAGAATCTTCTTTTCACTAACGAAATCGAAGATATCTTGTGAAGTGATATCACCATCAAAATAGGCATCTTCGCCTAATAAGACGGTGAATGGAATCATTTCAAGATTGTACTGTTTAATTAATTCTTTTGAGAGGTCAACAGTGGACTCTACTGAGATTGCGATTTTCATAACATAGTTATTATAACTGAAAAAACACTCATGTCTAGAAAAGCACGCGCATATGCCTAAAATAGTACACGTGTAACATAGGGGATTGTTACATCTCTACTGCTTTTTTATCGGCTTCATCAAACTTTTTAAGTAAGTCTTCAACAGTTAGTTTAGCTTTTTCTTCACCACTGACATCAAAAATAATATGACCAGTATGGAACATTATGAGACGATTACCATATTTAATAGCATCTCTCATATTATGCGTAATCATTAATGTTGTCATTTGGTTTTCTTTCACGATTTTATCGGTTAATTCTAAGACTTTGTTAGCAGTCTTTGGATCAAGCGCAGCGGTATGTTCATCTAAAAGAAGGATTTGTTTTGTTAAGTCAAATTGACGAACTTTCTTATCAAATTCTTCATAAGCTTCCGCAATCGCGTTCCTCTTTTCTTTATAAGATAAAGATTTATTATTTCTTATTTCGTGTTTTTTCTTTTTGAATTCCGTTAAAGCGGGTTTATAAACGCTTTCAAATTCTTTTCTAGCGACATCATGGTCTTTTTCAGAGAAAGTAATATAGTCTTTCTTAACTGTTTTATGAGTTGGTTTATTACGCATTGTGGCCATTAATAAAGTTAATGCTTGTCTTTGGCCACCACTCATGACACCGACTTTTTGATTTAGACGATCTTCTAAGCCTAAATCGAAGCGTTTTAATTCACGAATGAATTCTTCTTTATGAGATTTTTTAAAGCCCCAGAGGAACGGAGAATGTTTTCTACCACGACGATAAGCGATTTCTAAGTTTTCTAAAACAGACATATCGCCTGATGTGCCCATCATTGGATCTTGGAATACATGACCAAAATAGGCTGCACGTTGATGCTCATTCATATTAGTGACATCAACATTATTTAATAGGACTTGTCCACTATCTGGCTTTAAAACACCAGTTAAAATATTCATTGTTGTACTCTTACCAGAGCCATTACCACCGATGATGGTGACAAATTCACCACTTTCGATTTGTAAATTAATATGGTCTAAGGCCACTCTTAAATCTTCTTTAGCGCCAGTGAGATTGAAAGATTTTGTCACGTTTCTAAGCTCTAGCATGATTATCTTCCCTCTCTTTCTTTTTGAATAAAGATTTAAAGCCTTGCTTCATTAAAGGAATGCATAAGGCAATAGTAATTAACACAGCGTATAGGAGACTCTTGAATTCAGTCTTTAATCCTAATTTAATCGCCACGGTAATGATTGTGAAGTATAAAACTGCGCCTAACGCGACTGAAATAAGCCAGTTCTTAAATGATCTTTTACCAAATATAGCTTCACCAATTAAGATACTGGATAAGCCAATAACTAAATAACCAGTTGCGCTAACTGTAGAAACTGATAAAGCATCCTGCACATATAGTGCGCCCGCTAAGGCGATAAGACCATTCGATATGGCAATACATGCAATTGTGGCCACTGTAGTGTTAATGCCTTGGCTTGAAGCCATCTTTTCATTCATACCAGTAGCTCTAATAGCCATACCATACTCAGTACCAAAGAAGTAATAGACGCCAACGATAACGATTAAGACAATCGCTGCCATCACGATAACTTCCACTAATCGATTGAATTCATTCCAAGGATAGAAAGTCGAATAAATTGTTTGTATTTTGCTGCCTTTAGCTAATGAAGATGCCAAAGGAATTTGAGTGGCAAATAAATCACCAGGTTTAGTAATACCCATGATTAATAATGCAATAGAAGCGGATGCGGTAAGAGTAATAATGCCACTTAATAACTTAGGTATTTTTAATACTCTATTTAATACACCTGTTAAGATACCACACAAGACACCAACACACATGCCAAGTATTGTCGCTAAGAAAGCATTTAATCCGTTATAGATACATGCAGCGGTTAAAGCTGCACCTAAAAGGAAACTTCCTTCAGCGGTCATATCAGCGAAGTTTAATAATCTAAAAGTGAGGAAAACCCCGATTGCTAATAAGCAACAGGGTAATGCACTCGTTAAGATGTTGAAAATTACATTAAGGAAATCCATAAATTATTTAGCAGCAGTATCTTTCCATGTATGAGCAGATTTCATTTCTTCTGGCATTGTTAAGCCAGCATCTTCTAAATTCTTTGAAGAGAAAACGTATGAACAATCACTTGCAGGAACTGGTTCAACTTTGAAATCTGTCGCTTTCTTTTCATTTTTAAGAATTTGAGCAGCCATCTTACCAGTAGATAAGCCTAATTGGAAGTAATCGATTGATAATGTGACATGACCACCTTCCGCTAAGATGTTTTCTTCACCAGCAACAACTAAGATGTTTTTGCCTTTGACTGCTTCTTTAACAGCATTCATATTAGCGGCAATGTTGTTATCTGTTGGAACATAGATAGCGTCAACTTTATCAGCAACTAAAGCTTCAGCAGTTGCTTTAATATCACTGGAGTTAGAACATGTTTTGACATCACTTGCCATACCAGCGGCTTTAATAGCAGCTTCGGCTTGATCAGATTGAACTTTGGAGTTTTCTTCTGTTTGTGTATACATGATACCGACTTTCGCGGCATCTTTTTTAAATTCTTTAACTAAGGCGATTTGTGCTTCCACTGGGTTAGCATCTGTTGTACCACAGACATAACCTTCTGGATTATCCGCACTCTTGACTAAACCAGCACTAACTGGATCAGTAACCGCAGTGAACAATAATGGTTTAGTTAAACCAGCATTAACTTCTGCACCTTGTAATGCTTTAGCGGCACCTGTGCCAATACCTAATGTTAAAGCACTGGAGTCGATTAGGTTTTTCGCTAAGGTGTTTAAGTCTGCATCGTTACCACCAGCATTGCGGTAATCGATTTTGAAATTTGTAAGGCCGCCGTCTCTAAGGCCTTGCTCAAAACCTTTTCTTGCAGCGCCTAAAGCGTTATGCTCGACTGGTTGAAGGATACCCACTACTGTTTGAGATGAGCAGCCTGTTGTCATGAATGGTGCGACTAATAATGGTAAGAGCGTTAATAATTTAATCTTTTTCATTTTTCAATACCCCCTAATGAAATAAAAATTGGTGTCAGGCACCAATTAATAATCACTATCGTTTATCTTATCGGTGCCATTGATTAGTCATCGGTAATCAATAACACCTTAATAGCTAAAAAGCCAAGATTATTGATTATCTCTTGGATAATAGTAGCTATAAAAGTAATAAAATGCTCTTTTCATAATTTTACTTGCATATAGTTTAATCACATACTTATAAAAATCGCAACAAAAAATTATTTTTTCCTCATTTTATATATTTATTTGATTTTTACATGTAGACTATCTTGCTATTTCTCTCACTAGGTCTATACATATACGCACTGAAAAAGTAAAATGTAATTGCTTTTAAGAACATGAAGGAGTCTCAATATGATAAGTTCTTTTCTTATCCGTAAACTTGTTGTGGCTGGCGTTGCCACCGTTTTAACAACAAGTGCGGTTGTTGGCTCAAACGTCGCTAATAATGCAATAAGACCTTATGAAGGTTTTATTACTGCTGCTCTATGTTCTGTTGACTCAGGCGGTGAGAAAAACAACATGGGCGACAATTTAGCGGTCGAAATTGAGCAAGAGGGTATTGTGCTTGCACAAAATAATGATAATATCCTCCCATTAAGCAAAGACAATAAGAAAGTCGATGTTTATGGTCACTCAGTAGTCGATTGGCTCATTTCTAACTCTGGCTCTGGCTCTGCTGGTCCAGGTAGCTCCCAAAAGGCAGTTGGCTTATTAGAAGCCTTAGAATCCTATGGAGTGGAATATAACAGTTCAATTATCGATTACTACAAACAATGGGTAGCTCCAAGAAGCTTACCATTCTCTATTCAATCTGGTTACGATTCTTTATACCGCCTTGCTGATCCAAGTTTATCTCAAGTTTCAGCTTATAAAGAAGTCTATGACAACGCTAAATCTGCGGAAGATGTTGATACCGCGATTGTTTGCTTGTCACGTGTTGCTGGTGAACACATTGACCCACCACACGAACAGATTAATAACCTCGCTACGACATCTAGCAAAAAATTCACAAACAAGGAACGTGGTTATCTTGAAATCACCACCGAGGAAGAAGAACTTCTCACTGCGGTTGGTCAAGATTACGACAAAGTAGTTGTCATCATCAATGCTTCTAACGTCATGCAAATGGACTTTATGAAAAAGATTCCTGGCTTAGATGCATGCTTATTAGTTGGTCCTACTGGTACGATTGGCGCTAAAGCAATTCCACAAGTTTTGTATGGTGATATTGCTCCTAGTGGTAGAACAGCGGATACATGGCCAATGAACCACCGCTATAATCCAGCTTATTTCACCAGTGGTTATTTCCCGACTGGTAAAGGTCCAGCTTATACTGGTGCTCCTAGTGGTGCTAACTTATCATCACAAAATAGTTCCGGCCCAAGTGGTAACGGCGTTAACTTCGCTGACTACTTAGAAGGAATCTATGTTGGTTATCGTTGGTATGAAACAGCGGATGCTGAAGGTTTCTGGGATAACGAAAAATATGGTGGTTATGATAATGTTGTTGCATACCCATTCGGATATGGCTTAAGCTACACAACATTCAGTTGGGAATTCATGGGTTCTCAACCTGCTAAAGGCACACAACTTAAAGAAAACGAAGACATCGTTTTACAAGTTAAAGTTACAAATACTGGTAAAGTCGCTGGTAGAGATGTCGTTGAAGCTTATTTAACAGCGCCTTACTACGCTGGTGGTATTGAAAAATCATCAGTTAAATTAATTGGTTATCAAAAGACCAAGAACTTATTACCAGGTGAAGCTGAAACTGTTTATATCGTCGTTCATACACACGATTTCGCTTCCTTTGACTGCTATGACAAGAACCAAAATGGTCACGCAGGATGGGAAATGGATGCTGGTGATTATGAAGTTAAATTCATGACTTCCGCTCATACACTTAAAGAAGGTATGACTGGCGGTAATATCGCTAAATTCCGTGTTAATGACACCATTAACATTGATGAAGACGATACAACTGGTGAAGAAGTTAAACCATTATTCACTGGTGATGAAGCAGTTGATGGTATTTCTTGCGATGGCTTATCCATTGGTGAACCAATTGAATACCTCACAAGAGAAAACTTTGCACCATTATTAGAAGCTTTAAATCCTAATAGAAAATGGAATGCTGCCTTAACAAACGCTCATAAGACTTCTAAAGCAAAAATTAATGCTTGGGATAACGCTACAGGTTATGATGCCTTTGGTAGAGAAATTCCAACAGAAAACCCAACATGGGGTAAAGATAACGGCTTAAAAGTGACTGATGAAATGTATCAATTAACTGATTTAGGTAGAACTTTAGCCGAAGATTATAATTCTCCAGAATGGGATGCTGTGTTAGATCAAGTGACATTAAAAGAAGCAACCGCTATTACAGCTAATTCATCTTCCTATAACCGCCCAGGTATTAAATCTGTTGGTTTAAGAGAAGGTAAGAATAATGACTATAAGGATGTTGAAGCTGCTTCCCAAGTTGGTGTCGATTTAGATAACAAAACAAGAAGATTAACAGCCTATCCAACTCCAACAGTCCAAGCTCAATGCTGGAATGTTAGAATGCCATATTTATTTGGTTTATCAGAAGCAAAAGATATGATCATCGGTGGCGCTGATGCATCTTATGGTCCAGCTAGCAATATTCACCGTACTCCTTATGGTGGCCGTAACTCTGAATACCATTCTGAAGATGGTTTATTAGCTGGTTACACATTAGCCGCTGTAACTAAAGGTTTAGCCGATGGCGGTAAACAAGGATTCATTAAGCACTTTGCAGTTAACGATACTGAATATCACCGTGTTGGTTTATTCACATGGTTAACAGAACAAGCTTTAAGAGAAATCTACTTACGTCCATTCGAAGAAGCTATTAAACGTGGCGAAGCTACTGCTTTAATGACTTCCTTCAACCGTGTTGGCGCTATTTGGTCTGGTGGTTCTGAAGCATTATGCCAAGGCGTTATGCGTAATGAATGGGGCTTCAAAGGTATGACAATTACCGATATGATTGAAAACTCCACATTAATGGATGTTAACCAAACATTTAGATTTGGTAACAACTACATCCTTGGTGGTTCTGGTTGGAATACTGGCGTTGGTGGTACACCATCTGCTTCTTCCACTCCTAGAGTCCAACAAAGATTAAGAGAAAGCGCTAAACAAGTTATTTATGGTCATATTAGAGTTTTACTCTTAAATGAAAAATATAATGAAGGCGAATCAGTTGGTCCAATCGCTGGTAATCCAAGAGCAGCGAATACTGATATTGGTGGCGGAGAACAACAAGCAGCGGTCGCTATTGTTTCTTCAAGTAGCAAAGCACCATGGGTTTGGTGGAAACCAGCCTTACACTGCCTTGAAGGCGTGTTAATTGTGGCGGCTGTTTACTTCTTACTTGTCTCTGCTTGGTCAATCATTAAATATTTCTTCTTTAATAAAAAAGAAGAGAACGCTGAATAGAAAGGATGGTTAATTAATATGAAATGGTTTCTTAAACATTTTAAAATCGCTTTAGCCATCTTGATGTTTGGTGTCACAGCAATTGTTGTAAGTGTTGTTATGATTTCTTCTTATACATCCTATAAGAATTATGAAAAAACATATTACGCTAATGACTTAGAAGTACGTTCCACTTCCGCGGCAGCGCCAAAGACAGTTGAAATTAATGATACTTTTAAATCCAAATATAAAAAATCAGTCAGTGCTGAAGCTAATGAATACACCACCGATGGTAAGATCGCTCTAGATTTATTCCTTGAAGAAAAATCATTCGCTGATATTGATATCCATCTTAACTATGAAGTTAGTGATAATCTCATGGAAAATATGAATATCAAAGTGAATGGCTCATTAATCGAAGACGAGATTGCATATAAAGCTGATGGATGGCATCATCTTATCTTAGCTAATTTCGCTCTTCCTCAAGGCGACCTAAAAGTTGAAATTGAAGGTGTTAAAAACAAAGAAATGCCTGAGATTGGTAACATTAAAGTATTCGCTAGTGAAGCAATTAAATTTGCTCAACCAGCAGAATAAAGAATTCTAAAAAGAAAATACCCCAAATCCTAATAAGGAGGCGGGGTATTTTTTTACCATTTCTTTACATGGATTAGTGATAATGATTCTTTATTTATAATAGACAAATATCTATAATGAAAAGGATAAAAAATATGAACAAAAAGAATTACATCACATATTTCATTGCTAAAACTGTGTTATTTGCGATTTTAGCCATTCTCGTGCTTGTTTTCAGAGAAAAGTTTGTGGAATACCTTCCAGTCTTTATCGGCGCGTTAATGGTCTTATATGGCGTTGAAGGAATCCTATTGGATTTATTATTTCACCGTCACCATTTCTTTAACGAAGGTAAAACATATTTAGGCTTTATTGAATTATTGTTTGGTGTTGTTGTTTTATGCGCTAAATTACAATTCGAATATGTCTGTATCATCTGGGCAACATGGACAATTGTTAGAGAGTCTTATGAAATTAGAGAAGTTATCGTTGAGATCAAATCTATTGCTCCTAAATTAATAAGCGGCATTGAATCTGCGGTGGTCATCGTCTTATCAGTAACATTATTACTTGAACCTGGCGAACATCATGCGATGATCCATACATATCTTCTCGCAGTTGAATTGATCTTATCGCCGTTATGTGTCCTTATTGATGAATTAATCATTAACTATAAAGAGAAAAAGAAATTAGAACAAAATAAAACCCCTATGGCTTAACCATAAGGGATTTTTTTATT
>JAGBLL010000109.1 GCA_017635465.1 Bacilli bacterium | reverse complement strand
CGCGGAGAATCTGGGGAGGAGAGTTTCTTTGGGTACCGTTTCTTTGCGGTCAAAGAAATGGTACATCCTTATTTTACAAATTCTTCATTGTCTTCAATATATTTAAAATTAAATTGATAGTATTTATTATTAAATTTTAATTGGACAGTAGTAGAAAGGCAGGGATGGAGAGCTGCTCCCTCTCCGCTATCCGCATACGCTTTCCGGAGAGGGAAATCTATTTTGCCCTTCATCCGTCCTTCGGACACCTTCTCCGCAGGAGAAGGGAAAAATAACTTTCAATTTTCTACTATCCATTTAATAAGGTCACTCAATCACATCATAGTCACTTATTCACTTACTCACTATTCTATTAAGATTTTTTGCATTAAAATCACGGTTTTTTTTAATAATAATTGACTTTTCGGGCGGAAAATACTAAAATTATAGTGCAGTTAGAAAGATATGAATGCATTTGATTACTTAATGGTGTGAAAAGATTTTAGGTGAGGATAATATTATGGAATTAAGGAACAGTCGAATTTTATCATTAATGCAGGATAAAACCTCTGATTACGGTGAACGTATTGCGTTAGGAATCAAAGGACTATACGGATGGAGAGAAATTACGTATAAAGGTTTAAGTTTATTAGCAGAAAAAACAGCAAGATACCTAATAGAAGATTTAGAATTTAAAAAAGGTGAGGGTATAGCAATTCTTTCCGAATCGAAACCGGAATATGGGGCTTGCGTATTTGCATCAATATTGGCTGGTGGTACAACAATTCCTTTAGATATTAAACTTTCTATATATGAGTTGAAATCTATTTTGTCAGATTGTTTGCCAACGGTTTTGTTTGTTTCACAGCATTATTTGGATACTGCGTTAGAATTACAAAAAGAAATTGATTCAATAAAACATGTTATTTTGATGGATGAACATATCAATAAAGATGGTTTGACTGATATTTATATGTTACCTGAAATATTTACGGCTAAATGGAGGCAAAGAAGTTCTAAATCAACAGCTCTTATTATTTATACATCCGGTACTACCGGTGCGCCGAAAGGGGTTGAAATATCATTTAAGAATGTAAATGCTCAACTGGAAGATTTAACAGATGCAATTAATGAAATATTGCCATCGGGTAAGAAAACAACAATGTTATCAATTTTGCCAATGAATCATTTATTTGAAATGACAGTTGGTTTTGGTATGTTCTTGAATTTTGGACACACTGTTTACTACACAACAAGTCTTAAACCTAAAGATATTTTAGGCGTAATGAGAGAGAAACAAATTGAATTTATGCTTGTTGTACCGGCTTTCTTAAAATTATTAAAGGCAGGTGTTGAAAAACAAATTAATTCTTTACCAATGGCTACAAGACTAATGTTTAAATTTATGTATCATTTGGCTAAATTTATTCCATCATACGCAATTAAAAAAATGATGTTTAAAAAGATACATGATAGTTTCGGTGGAAAGTTCTTCGGCTGTATCGCAGGTGGTGCCCCACTTGATTTAGAGGTCGGCAGATTTTTTGAAAGAATCGGTATTAAAGTATATCAAGGTTATGGTCTTTCAGAAACAAGTCCTGTTGTATCTGTTAATACTGATAAACGTCATGAGCTTGGCTCAGTCGGCCGTCCGCTTAGACATTTTGAAGCTAAAATCAATGAGGAAAACGGAGAGTTATGGTTAAGAGGACCTTCTGTTATGAAAGGTTATCATAATCAACCGGAAATGACTGCAGAAATTATTGATGAGGATGGATGGCTTCATACAGGAGATATTGCCAGAATAGATAAAGATGGTCATATTTTTATTACAGGTAGAATTAAAAATATGATTGTTTTGAATGGCGGAAAGAAAGTATTCCCTGAAGAAGTGGAGGCTGTTATTGAAAAGAGCAGTTATGTGGCAGAAGTTTGTGTGCTTGGTACGTCAAGATCCGGCGGTTCAAAAGACGGTACAGAAGAAGTAACAGCTGTAATTGTTCCGAAGGCTGAATTATATAATCAGTATTCTGAAGAAGATATTAATCGTATGATTAAGTTAGAGGTTAAATCTTTATCTGATCATTTGGCACAATATAAGCGTCCTACAAATATTATTATAACTAAGGATGAACTGCCAAAAACAACAACAAGAAAAGTAAAAAGAAAAGAAGTAAAACAACTTATTGGGGTATAGAAGAAAGCGAGTTTTAAAACTCGCTTTTTTGTCAAGTCCGATTAACGTATTTTGCTTGATTTACAGCTTGTTCATGGTACGATAAAATTGGTAATTAGTTAGTAATAGCACATATTTTAAATGTGTCGCATAAAAATAAAGGAGAAAATCAATTATGGCAGAAAAAAGAGTTTGGCTTTTTAGAGAAGGCAAAGCTGATATGCGTAATCTCTTAGGTGGTAAAGGTGCTAACCTTGCAGAAATGACTAATTTAGGTCTTCCTGTTCCTCCTGGATTAACTATCACAACTGAAACTTGTATGGAATACATCAACAACGGTAACAAAATGCCGGAAGGTTTGATGGATGAAGTTAAATACTACTTAAAAGAAGTAGAACAACAAGCAGGTAAAAAGTTTGGTGATAAAACTAATCCATTATTAGTTTCTGTTCGTTCAGGTGCTAGAGTTTCTATGCCTGGTATGATGGAAACTATTTTGAACCTTGGTCTTAACGATGAAACAGTAGAAGCAATGGTTGCTTTAACTAATAACCCTCGTTTCTGCTACGACTCATACAGAAGATTTTTAACAATGTTCGGTTCTGTTGCTTGGGAAATGGACAGACAAAAATATTTCGAATCAGAAGTTGAAAAGGTTAAAGCCAGAGAAGGTGTTACTGAAGATACTCAAATCTCTGCTGAAGGTTGGAAATCATTGATTCCTGTATACAAAAATGTAATTAAAGAAGTTACAGGAAAAGAATTCCCACAAGATCCTTATGTACAACTTCAAGAAGCTATTGAAGCAGTATTTAGATCTTGGAACATTCCTAGAGCTGTTGCTTACAGAAACATGAACAAAATTGACCACAACTATGGTACTGCTGTTAATGTTCAAACAATGGTATTCGGTAATATGGGTAACGACTGTGCAACAGGTGTTTCATTCACTCGTAACCCTGCTACAGGTGAAAACAAATTCTACGGTGAATATCTTGTAAATGCTCAAGGTGAAGACGTTGTTGCAGGTATCAGAACTCCAAAACAAATTGCTGAATTGGAAACAGATATGCCTGATATCTACCGTCAATATGTTGACATCGCTAAACAACTTGAAAAAGGTTATCACGATGTTCAAGATATGGAATTTACGGTAGAACGTGGTAAATTATGGATTCTTCAAACAAGAAACGGTAAGAGAACAGCTAAAGCTGCTATTAAAATTGCTGTGGATATGTTTAATGAAGGTATTATTTCTAAAGAAGAAGCAATTATGCAAGTTGATCCATACTCTGTATATCAAGTATTGTTACCTTGCTTTAACCCTGATAAAGTTAAACACTCTCATAAAGTATCAAAGGGTGTAAACGCATCTCCTGGGGCTGCTGTAGGTAAAATTGTATTTGATACGGAAGAAGCTGCAAGACGTGGTGAAGCAGGCGAAAAAGTTATCTTAGTAAGAATTGAAACTTGTCCTGATGATATTCACGGTATGGCTGTTTCTCAAGGTGTACTTACTCTTAGAGGCGGTGCTACATCTCACGCAGCTGTTGTTGCTAAAGGTATGGG
>JAGBLL010000108.1 GCA_017635465.1 Bacilli bacterium | reverse complement strand
TTTTGAAACGTGAAGAAATTGCAGGAAATTTTAGGAAACCTGAAAAAATTTTAAGAAACATAAATAAACCACATGAAATAAAAAATTTTTCTTGAAAACATAGTTACATTAGGTATAATAAATAATGTAGGTGCTTTCATGCACGCTTAATCATTTCGCACAAATAACCCCTAGAGTGACACTAGGGGTATTTGTGTTTTTTAATTTTATTACAGAATTACCACACCACTATTTAACAAGGATTTTATTTTATCTTTTTCGTCATTGGTAGCACATCCAATCAGGTTGATGTTGTTTACCTTAATAAAACCTGTCTTATTTAACAAAGTGGTTTCTTCTACTGTTTCTTTACCGAATGTTAAACCAGTATAATAAGGTTTCTTCCTGATTACTTCGATAAATGCCCTAGAAAAAACATTAATATAAGTGGTATTTATTTTACTTTGAATGTTATTATTTGAATACTGGATAAAAGGTAATTGCTGAATTATAGTTGTGTGTTCTGATTTAATTATGGAATCGGTAAAAGATGATTTTATGTTAACCGTACATAAACCACTATATAAATCTAAAGCATAATTTATAAATAGACTTTGCCCTATAACGTATTCATTTTCTATTTTAATTGGTTCAAAAAATGGAAGGTGTAAAACACAATCAGTATCTAAAAAATCATAAACATTATTGTATTTATAGGGAATTTCTATTTCACCTAAATCAATATTTACTAGATAAGATGTTATATAATGTGCCTTAACATTGCTATCCAGTTTACCAAGTAAAATAGATGTTTCATCAGGACTAATTAAACCATCATCTATTTTAATTGGTGACAGGAAATAATTAAAGATGTAATTACCATAATCTATTAGTTGTGAACCTTGATAAAACCTTACTTTAGCAAGTTCACCCATAATAGTATTGTCAACCTTATAAATATTGCTCCATTTAGCTGGTGTGGTCGGTGTAGGGGGTGTTTTTTGAATAGCCTTATAATCATCATTCAAATAGATTTTTAACCCTCTATCATAGCTTTCATGTGGCGAAATAAGTTGTTTCTGGCCATCTTCTATTATTTTCGTTTCATAAGTAAATGAACCAACATCATATTCAAATATTTCATTAAAGAAATAACCTTCATCAGCTCTTAAAACAACATCACCTTTTTCAGATGTTATTTCTTCACCATCCGAATAATTACAAGTACAGTTTATTAATTCGCCTATTATATAAACGTGACTAATAGCCATTATTTACCCTCCCAACGTTACCAGTAATTGCGTATTTTCTAAAGTTATTTCAGTATCACTATAATATTTATTTACTTCTTTTCGTATTTCATTTTTATAACCATCATCATAAAATGGATTAATTTCTGATTGTTGGTTAATAAAACATTGACTTCTTAATATATCATCTTTGAAACTTTCCAATACATCACACTCTAAATATAACTCATATATCTTATTAGGAAACTGTATGATGTTATTGATAAAATAGTAACGATTGACAAAAGGTAAATAACAATAATTAAAGTTATATATTGATATTGTACCATTTAAGGTTATAACAGGATTTACTCGGTTAAAATCACCCTTCCATTTTATACTTTTAACTGTTTCATTCTCCAATACTTTATTAATAGCATTATTAGGTGACTTAGTTGTATATAATTTAATATCCATATTAGCAGCACTCCTATAAATAAATGGGGTAATAGTTGCCTATTACCCCACACATGGAAATCAACCCTTATTAGTGGTCTTTCCTGCCCCAGCATCAGCAACAAAGAACACGATAAAGTTTTCGTTCAGGTCGTTGAAATAACCTGCATCAAATTTATAATAGTTGTTATAGAATTCTGCTTTAGCGTTATAGTTAGTTGTTACACGCTTATCAAGGTTAGCTACGCCTAAAGCGTCCCTGTCAAACATCACGCCGATAATACCTGACTGGCTGACCACATCACCGCTAGAAGTCTTAACGTTTATGGTTGATACATCATCAAAGCTGTATGCAGTTCCTGAACCCTGCCAGTAAGGTACAACCTCATATTTAGGAAGGTTAAGAAGTTCTTTATTATAGGTATCGGACTGTAAATAAATTTTGCTTGCATTAGCAAAATCACTAAGCAGGACTACATGGAGAAGTTCAGGACTGGTAAAACGTTCCTTACCACCGATATTAAACAAGGTGGAAATCTTACTAATCCTATCCTTATACATTCCGATTGTAAAGGTGGCAAAACGGATAAATTCAGGTGTAGTAATTGCTTTTTCAGCAGTCAGGGACTGATTGAATTTTTCATTATAGAGTGCAAGCAGGTTAACCGCTTTTACATTGTTGCTATCAGCGTGAATCGTTTCAGCACTCATATTATTAATCGTTCTCATGATAAGAGAATCTGTCTTAACGCTCATGGACTTGTCAACGCTATTGTAAAGCATTGACAAGAAACCATTTAATTGTTCTCGATTACTGAAACTTTCTTTTACCTGACGTTCCGTAAAACTCATAGGAATTTCAAAGGTAACACGCTTATTAAAGAATTTAGCGGAAACACTAGGCTTATAGAAAATATCCTGCTTGTATTCCCTGCCGTCCTCCAGTTCCCAGCTTTCGTTTTCAGTTGCTTCAGGAATGTCTGCTTGAATCTTTTCCAATACGCTACCGAATTCCCAACCATCCATCAGCACGCTAGGCACGTTACCGCTATATGGACGATTTACAAAGATAACTTTGCCGATATGGTTTACAAGGGATTTTACATAATTATCAACCGCATTAGCATTAAACACTTCTTCACCAACATCAACGATGTTTCCTAAATCCTCCTGAACAAGATTTTCCTTGCCCAAAACTTCATTGGTGACACTATTCATCATTTCATAAATCTGCTTTACTTCCATATTAAATTACCTCCTGATTAATAAATCGGACTCACAACCACATTTTTAATATCTGAAAAAATTATATCATATAGGAATTGTTTTGTAAATAAATCGTAGAATCTCTTGACTTCTTTCAGATATTCGCCATCATGCCCACTATGGATTATTTTTCTTGTTCTTTGATTTTCCCCAGTTCTTGCTCTGGTGGTGATGTTATTATCTTTTTCGTTATTTGAAAAATCATCATCATCAAAAGCACTAACCTGATTTACTTTATTTTCTGTTTCCGTTTCATCATCAGAGTTATTACTGGTTTCTGTTTCGGTGGTTACATCATTGTAACCTAAGATGTTTTCAACATCATCATGGTAAATCGTTTTGAAAAGTGTATTCCATCTATTTGTAAACATTTCAGATAACAAATTAGCTATTGTTTCATTGTTTACATTTTCAAAACTTGAAGTAACAAAACTATTACCTTGTGTGAGAACAAAATAATTATACATTTGTTGTGGTGAATAAAGTTCTGCCCATAAAAATGGCTTTTTATTATTCATCATCACAAAAATATTATTTTGTTCATCCAGTGGAAATTTTTCATTTACAAGCATTTAAGCAACTTCACTCCCTCCATGGGTGTCCAAGTTGGACACATCATTTTTATTTTCTTCATCCGCCACACCTTCATCAGGTTCGTTGGTTTCTTCATCCGCCACACCTTCATCAGGTTCGTTGGTTTCTTCATCCGCCACACCTTCATCAGGTTCGTTGGTTTCTTCAT
>JAGBLL010000107.1 GCA_017635465.1 Bacilli bacterium | reverse complement strand
TATGAAAATCAGACTGTCTAGCAGTAAGGCAATTATAGAGGTCCCGCGACTATCCTTATATATTTTACCAAGGAAGAAAAAGCGACCCATAAGGGTCAATCAATAATGCATCCCTTGGATACATATATTGTTAATGAGATGACGCTATTATAGCAAATATAGTGAAACTACCAAATAGGAAACGCTTTGTTTTTATCCTCTCAAAATGATAGACGTTTTTACTTCTAAAAAGTGTTTAATAAGGATATAAGAGATGCTATACTTAATATGCATATTAAAGGAGCATATTATGTCACACAATGTCGTCGCGATGATTCTCGCTGGCGGTAAAGGCACCAGACTTGGTCTATTAACAAAGAAGATGGCCAAACCTGCTGTCTCTTTTGCAGCGAAATACCGCATCATCGATTTCCCACTGAGCAACTGCGCTAACAGTGGTATTAACACTATAGGTGTTTTAACCCAATACGAGCCAACAATTCTCGATAGCTATATCGGTAATGGTGAGAAATGGGGTTTCAATGGCGTGCACGCCTTACTTACTTCTTGCGCCCCTCGTCAAACAGATGAAGGCGCTAACTGGTATAAAGGTACAGCAGACGCTATTACTCAAAATATTGATTTCTTAGATGGTTTACAACCTGATTACGTTTTAATCCTTTCAGGTGACCATATTTATAAAACAACTTATAACGAAATGATTGATCTCCACGTTGAAACTGGAGCAGACGCAACAATTTCTGTTATTGAAGTTGATCCAAAAGAAGCTAGTAGATTTGGTATTATGGCGGTTGATAAAACTGACCGTATTACTGAATTCCAAGAAAAACCAAAGAAACCAAAGAGCAATTTAGCCTCTATGGGTGTTTATGTCTTTACTTGGAAAGTCTTAAGAAAATACTTAATGGCGGATAAAGCTTTAGATACAGACCATGACTTCGGTGGTGATATCATCCCAGCGATGTTAAGAGATGGCTTAAAATTACAAGCTTATAGATTTAAAGGTTATTGGAGAGACGTTGGTACATTAGATTCCTTACACGAAGCTAATATGGACGTCGCTTTAAACCGTAGTGATTTAGATTTATACGGTGGTTATTCCACAAGAATCTTCACGGAAGATACCTACTCATTACCACATTATTTAGGTAGGGAAGGTTCTATTAAATCCTCAATCGCTAACCAAGGCGCAATTATTTTAGGTAACGTTAATTCTTCTGTTATTTCTAATGAAGTCTTAATTGAAGAAGACGCTATCGTTGATAGATGTGTCGTTATGGAAGGTTCCACAATTAAAAGAGGCGCTAAAATACGTAACGCCATTGTGGCGCCATACACCACAATTGAAGCGGGTGTAGAAGTGAATATGAACAATGATGAAATCATCCTCGTCGGTGGAAAGGTGGTCCGTTAATATGGCTAAAGTATATGGTTTTTGCAATTTACATGACGCGCCACGTTTAGGTAAATTAACAGAAAAGCGTCCAATTGGTACAGTCTCCTTCTTAGGAAGATATGGCTTAATAGACTTCACATTATCTAACTTCTCTAACTCTGGTATCGACCGTGTCGGTATTCTAGTGGACCGTAGTTTACATAGTGTTGTCTCTCACGTGAGAGATGGTTCTATTTGGGTCAATAACACCAAAACTGGTGGTCAAAGACTTTTCTATAATGAAAATAATCCAAGCAGTAAATTTAATACAGACGTTAATAACTTATTAGCGAATCGCTTACATTTTGAAGATATCGATGCCGATTACGTCGTCGTCGCTCCTGCATTCTTCATCATGTCAATCGATTATCGTAAATATATCGAAAAACATATCGATTCAGGAAATAAGATCTCCTTAATTTATAAGAAAGTTAAAAACGCTAAAGAACAATTCTTAAACTGCGATGTCGTTAAGATGGATAACCATTTAGTGAAGAACTTCTCCATTAACATGGGTACCGCTAAAGAAGCAGCAATTTCTTTAGAAACATTTATCTTCGATTACAAAACATTCGTGGAACTCGTTAACAAAACAAGAGAAATATCCACATTGTTCAATATCCGTGACTTAGTCAATTATTGCGCGACTAATGGTGTTTATAACGTTAACGCCTTTAGCTTTGATGGCTATGTCGCTCCAATCTTAACATTTGATGATTTCGTTAAATCTTCAATGGATCTTCTATCTTATGAAAATAGAAAAGAACTATTTAAAGAAGATTGGCCAATTTATACAACAACACATAACACCCCTCCAGCACAATATGGAGAAAACGCTAATGTCTCTAATTCATTCGTCTCCAACGGCTCAAGAATTAAAGGTACAGTTATTAACTCTATCTTATCTCGTGATGTCATCGTTGAAGAAGGCGCTGAAGTCAGAGATTGCATCCTCTTCAGTGGCACTAAAGTCGGTAAAGGTAGTAAACTACAATACGTTGTCGCTGATAAGAACGTGAAAATCAAAGAAGTTAGAAACGTCGAAGGTGACGAAGACCACTTCTTATACATTTCTTTTGGAGCTAATATCTAATGAAAATCGTGATGGTAGCAAGCGAATCTCGCCCGTTTTGTAAAACAGGCGGTTTAGCTGATGTTGTTTATTCCCTCTCAAAAGAGCTAGTAAAAATGGGGGAAGAAGTCTCAATTATTTTACCCTTCTATGACAGTATCTCTCGTCAGATGAATAAGGCGGCTTTAAAGAAAGCTGTCTCATTCAAGACACATATGTCATGGAGAAAACAAAACGTTGATGTTTATCAATTAGAAAATGAAGGCATCAATTATTACTTTATTGAAAACCAACAATATTTTGAAAGAGGTCATATATACGGTGACTTTGACGATGGTGAAAGATTTGCTTTCTTCACCATGGCGGTCAAGCAGTTTTTAATCTCTAAACGCATGAGACCAAATATCATCCATGTCCATGACTGGCAAGCTGGTATGCTTCCATGCATCTTAAGAGTGGATGATGAATGCCAAAATAAGTTTGCTAAAACCAAATTTGTTTTCACCATTCATAATCCAGCCTTCCAAGGCTTAATGCCAAAATTCACCTTAGGTGACTTCTATAATTTAACAGATGAATATTTTGATAATGGTTCGGTGAGATTTAAAGATCAAGTCTCCACCTTAAAAGCGGGTATCGTTTATTCTAATAAGATTACAACCGTTTCCCCAACCCATCATTTAGAATTATTATCTCCTGAAGGTGGTATGGGTCTTGACGGTGTACTCCGTTATAGAGAATGGGATTTCTCTGGAATTTTAAATGGTATTGATTATTTAGAATTTGATCCAGAACACGATAAACAAATCGCTCAACCATACACTGTTAAAAATTTAGTGACAGGTAAAAAGGCTAATAAAGAAGCTTTGTGTTACCAATATGGTATCAAAAACACAAAAGCACCTTTATATTCATTAGTCACACGTATTACCTGGCAAAAAGGTTTTGATATCATCTTCCCCGCAGTTGAAGAATTAATCGCTAGAGGTGCGAATATCTTCATGCTCGGTAGTGGTGAACGCCAATACGAAGAAAAGTGGGAAGAATTAAAACGTAGATATCCTGATAGAATCGGATTATTTATCGGTTATAGTGATAACCTTGCTCATAAGGTTTATGCCGCCTCTGATTTCTTCATCATGCCATCACTTTTTGAACCATGTGGCTTAGGTCAAATGATCGCTCAAAGATATGGCACATTACCAATTGTAAGAAGAACAGGTGGTTTAAGAGATAGTGTTATTTGCTATGACGGTAATAACGCTGAAACAAGTAATGGCTTTGGCTTTGATGCCTACAGTGTTTATGAGATGGTTCGTACATCTCATTACGCTTACGATGCCTATAATGATAAGAAATTACTTCATCAATTGATGAGAAACGCCATGAATACTGATAATTCATGGTTGAAGAGTACCTTAGAATACATTAAACTTTATAAGACGCTAGTTAAGTAAATAACTAGCCCTTCTAAAGGAGTATGTATTATGGGATTCAATCATCGTGAAATTGAAGCCAAATGGCAAAAGTATTGGGAAGATAACCAAACATTTAAGACTGATGTCTATGATTTTAGTAAACCTAAATTCTATGCATTAGACATGTTTCCTTACCCAAGTGGTGTGGGTTTACACGTTGGTCACCCAGAAGGCTATACCGCGACAGACATCATCAGCCGTATGAAAAGAATGCAGGGCTATAATGTCCTTCACCCAATCGGCTATGACTCTTTTGGTTTGCCCGCTGAACAATACGCGATTCAAACAGGTAATAACCCAGAAGGTTTTACCCAAAAAAATATTGAATATTTCACTAAACAATTAAAACATATCGGTCTTGATTATGACTGGGATAGAGTCATCTTAACTAGTGATCCTAAATTCTATCACTGGACCCAGTGGATATTTAAAGGCCTTTTTCAAGATGGCTACGCCAAATACATTGATATGCCAGTTAACTGGTGTGAAGAACTTGGTACCGTTTTAAGTAACGATGAAGTTATTGACGGTAAGAGTGAAAGAGGTGGCTATCCTGTTATTAGAAAAAATCTCAAACAATGGGTCATCGACCAACCAAAATTCGCTGAACGTTTATTAGAAGGCTTAGATAGAATTGATTGGCCAGAATCTACAAAAGAAATCCAAAGAAACTGGATTGGTAAAAGTATCGGTGCGGAAATCAAATTTAAAGTCGCTGATAGTGATGAATCATTTATTGTTTTTACCACTAGAGTGGACACACTTTTTGGTTGCACGTATTGCGTCCTTTCTCCAGAACATCCTTTAATTAAAAAAATAATGAGTAAAGAACAAGAGAAAGACGTTCTTGCTTATATCGATGAGGCTAGTAAAAAGAGTGAAATTGAAAGAACATCATTAAATAAGGAAAAGACCGGTTGCTTTACTGGTGCTTACGCGATTAATCCTGCGAATGAAAAGAAAGTTCCTATTTATATTTCTGATTATGTTTTATCTAGTTATGGTACTGGCGCCATCATGGCGGTCCCAGCTCATGATAGTAGAGATTATGCTTTTGCTAAAAAATATAACTTAGATATTATCCAAGTTTTAGAAGGTGGGGATATCTCTAAAGAAGCATATGAAGAAGATGGTACCCACATCAATAGTGGTTTCCTTAATGGTTTAAATAAGGAAGACGCGATTAATAAGATGATTGATTTCCTTAAGGAAAAAGGCATTGGAGAAAAGAAAATCAATTATAAATTTAGAGAATGGATATTCGCTAGACAAAGATATTGGGGTGAACCAGTTCCTGTTGTCCACCTAGATAACGGTGAAGTCCACGCTTTAGACGATGATGAATTACCATTAGTCTTACCTGAACTTGATGACTATAAGGGTCATAACGGACAAGCACCACTTGAGAACGCTAAAGAATGGAAAGAATATAACCATAATGGTTTACATGGTAAAAGAGAAACATCTACTATGCCAGGTAGTGCCGGATCCAGTTGGTATTTCTTAAGATATGTTGATCCACATAACGATAAGATATTCTGCGATAAGAAATTAGCGGATCACTGGTTACCAGTAGACTTATATATCGGTGGACCAGAACACGCTGTTGGTCACCTTATCTATTCCCGTATTTGGACTAAATATTTATATGATAAAGGCTATATCAGCTTCGATGAACCGTTTAAGAAACTCGTTCACCAAGGCATGATTTTAGGCGCTAATAACATCAAAATGGGTAAAAGATATCCAGAATTTGTCGTTAACCCATTAGATGTTTGTGAACAATATGGCGCGGACACTCTCCGTTTATATGAAATGTTTATGGGTCCACTTGAAGCTAGTAAACCTTGGTCTAATCAAGGGGTTGAAGGCGCTCATAAATTCTTAGAAAGAGTGTACCGTATTATTATTGAAAATAATATTTTAACAGATGAAGAAACTCCAGAACTTGATTTGGTTTATAACCAAACAGTGAAAAAAGTAACTGAAGATTATGAAAACTTATCATTTAACACCGCGATTAGCCAAATGATAATTTTCATTAATGAAGTTTATAGAGTTAATAAATTAAATAAAGAAATGGCGGAAGGTTTTGTTAAATTAATTTCTTGTATTACTCCTCACCTTGGTGAAGAGATGTGGGAAAAACTTGGTCATAATGAAACAATTGCTTTCGCTAGTTGGCCAAAATATGATCCAAATAAATTAGTGCTTAACACAATTAAGATGGGTGTATCAGTTAACGGCAAAGTTAGAGGCGAATTAGAAATCGCTAAAGACGAAGATGATGAAGTGGTGAAGAAAGCCGCTTTAGAACTTGAAGGTGTGAAACGTAACATCGAAGGCAAAGAAATCAAAAAGATTATCGTTGTTAAAAATAGAATCGTTAACATCGTTGCTATCTAGGAGAAAAAATGAACATTTGTGTTGATGTTGGTAATTCCACAATTGGAATTGGTATTTATAAAAATAACGCTCTTATTGAACGCATGATTTTTAATACTGATATCCGCTTAACAGAAGATGAATTTTATCACTTATTTAAAAAACAGTTTAATGAATTAAACTTACCTAACGAAAAAGTTGATAACATCATCTATTCTTCTGTGGTTCCACCAATTAACTTAAGCATCATTAATACTTTAAAAAATATATTCAAAATTAATCCGTTATTAATTAACGTTAACACTAAAACAGATTTAGGTTTAAAAGTTGATAACCCAATTGAAGAAATTGGTAATGACTTAATTGCCGATTTAGTGGGCGCTAAAAGTAAATATGGTTATCCATGCTTAATCGCGGACTTAGGTACCGCTAGTAAAATATTACTTCTTGATAAAGATGGTGATTTTGCTAGTTGTCTGATTGTACCTGGTTTAACATTAAGCGCTAATTCATTATCAAATAAAGCGGCATTACTTCCAGAAGTTAGTTTAATTGCCCCTAAATCAATTGTTGCTAAAAACACTTTAGCGGCAATGAATGCCGGTATCGTATACGGTCATGCTGATATGATAACTGGTTTAATTAACCGTTATGAAAAAGAATTAGGCTACCCTTGTAAGCATATTCTTACAGGCGGAGGAGCCGTATATGTTAAAGAGATTCTAGGTAGTGATTTTATCTATGATAAGAATCTCAATTTAGATGGTTTAAATATCATAATAAATAAAAATATATAGGAGAAGGTATGGATAAAGATTTTTACAAAAAACTAACAAAACCATATGAAGAAGAAATGATGAATTCATTAAAAGAATTCGTCGCGATTGATTCAACATATGATGAATCTACCGTGGATGAACATAATCCATTTGGTAAAGGTGTTTCTAAAGCTCTTAAATATATCGAAGAACTTGCTAAAAAAGATGGCTTTATCGTTAATAACTACGATAACTATCTCGTTGAAATCTTAACTAATGAATTAGATAAGAACATTACCATTATGGCGCACGCTGACATCGTTCCAGTAGGAACGGGCTGGCCACAATCTCCATTTGAATTAACCCAAGTTAGTGACACATTATACGCTCGTGGTGTCGCTGATGATAAAGGTCCATTATTAAGCACATATTATGGCTTAAAAGCGTTAAGAGATAATAATTTATTAGGTAATTATCAAGTGAGATTTCTAGTAGGTGGCAATGAAGAAAGAGGTTCCGCTTGTATGGAACATTATTTCCAAACATTAAAGAAGAAACAACCAACATTTGGTTTCTCTCCTGATAGTTCTTACCCATTAACATATGCGGAAAAAGGTATTATCGGCTTTGATATTAAAAAAGATATTAACTTCCCAGAAATCAAATCTATTAAAGGTGGTGTTGCCTTTAATAGTGTCATTGAAAAATGCGAAGTCTTAATGAAAGAAGATCTTAACTTTGTTGATTATTTAAATAAAGAAGAAGTTGATTATTCATATCTCGCCAAAGGTAATGAAATGTTACTAACATTTAACGGTCGCGCTGCGCATGGTTCTATCCCATGGATGGGTAAAAACGCTGCGATTATCGCCGTTAAATATTTAGGCGAATATTATAAAAATGATGACTTTAAAAAGTTATACAAGATGTTAGAAGGTCAAAGAGGCGAAGGACTTAATGCCGCTGCTAATAGTGAAGACATGGGCACTAATTCCATGAATACTGGTTTATTCTCTTTAGAAAACGGTAAACTTGTGGTCACTATTAACTTCCGTCATGTTGAAACAGTCACCGCTGAACAAATGAAAAATAACATCGTTAAAGCCGCTAAACCATTTGATATTGAATTCACTAGTGAATCACATTTACTTTATTATCCAAAAGATAGTGATTTAATTACGACCTTATTAAAAGTCTATCAAGATGAAACAGGAGACACTAAAACTCCAATCATTGCTTCTGGTGGTGGTACATACGCTAAAGAAGCTGATAATGTTGTGGCTTTTGGTATGGAATATCCTGGTTATGACTGTGTGATGCATGGTGTTAATGAACGCACAGAAAAGCGCTATTTAGTGGAATCAATGGCAATCTATGCTCACGCTATTATTGAACTTGGAAAGAAAATTAAATAATGAGAACTAAATATAAACCCTGGGCTAAGCCATATATTGAAGAACACACAGAAGTGATGTGTCCTTTCGATATGATGAATAGCTATAAAGACTATTATTTAGAAATTGGTTCAGGTAAAGGACAATTCTTAGTTAATATGGCTAAGAATCATCCAGATTGTTTCTTTATCGGTATGGAAAGAAACGTCACATGCGCGGGCTTTACCGCGAAGAAACTTGTCGAACAAGAAATAAATAACGCTAAGCTAGTTTACGCTAATGCGGAACAAGTTTTACCTTTAATAAATGAAGGTAGTGTGAACGGTATTTTCTTAAATTTCTCTGATCCATGGCCAAAGAAAAGACACGCTAAAAGAAGGTTAACTTCTGATTCATTTTTGAATCAATATTTACGCATTCTAAAAAAGGGTGCAAAACTCATCTTTAAAACCGATAATTATGACCTATTTACATATTCATTAGAACTATTAGAAAATTCCTCCTTTAAACTCGTGGAAGCTAATTATTCTTATGATGGTAAAGATAACTTTGATGAGATTACTGAATATGAAGCGGACTTCCGTAGTCAGGGTCAACCAATCTATCGCTTAATATTGGAGAAATTATGATTAATAAATACGGATTAATAAACCATTTCGATAAAATCAATGCTTATTTAAGTATTGTTTTCGATGAACTTCCAAAAGGTTTATTACCTAAACAAGATGAAGATTTATTAATCTATGAAAAGGAAGGTAAGATTTATCGCATTGATATATTCAATTTAAAGAAATATGTAAAGATTAAAATCAAAGGTCTAATCACCTTACCTAATTATGAATTGATTGCTATCTTAAATGGCTATTTAGGTAAATATGATATTATGCTGATGTCTAAACCTAATTCTGGCTTTATCATCGTTAAAGATAATGATGTTTACAAAGTAAAAGTCTTAAAAGATACATTAATCGCGGATGGCACATTCGTAAAAGAAGATCGATACGCAACATATCAAGATTTAGATCTTAATGAACCAAACGAAATCATCATATTAGATAAAGAAGAAATATCCGATAAGGATATAAATAAGGATTTTTTCCAAATGGAGGAAAGTGAATTATGAACGAAGTAGAATTTAAAAAACAAGGAAAGATTGCTCGTCTTACCAATAAGACATTTAATTTCCCTAAAGAATTAAAAGAAGGCTTCTATAGTGCGAACTATTTTTTAAAGTCTCGTAAGATAGTTAGCGAAAACCTTGCCGGACACATAGTGACCATGCAGTGGTTCCAAAGAAGAGACAATAGTATGTTATGTGGCATTGATGAAGCAATCGCTATTCTTCATACATTCGCTGTTCATCCAGAAAATCTAGAAATCGAAGCCTTAAATGATGGTGATATTATTCAAGCTAATGAACCAGTTTTAAAAGTCACTGGTAAATATGAAGATTTCGGTTTTTTAGAATCAGTAATTGATGGTATCTTAGCGCGTAGAAGTAGTGTAGCCACTAACGTTAAAGAAGTGCTCGATGCCGCTGGTGACACACCAGTCTTCTCGATGGCGGACCGTCAAGATGATTACCTCACCCAAGTAGGGGATGG
>JAGBLL010000106.1 GCA_017635465.1 Bacilli bacterium | reverse complement strand
TTCTTTGCAACGTTTTAAAGAAGAATACCCAGCAGACGATTCGAATATTCGTAAAGAATATGCTTATTTAAGTAGTTTTTTCCAATCTTTATTTATTAGCGATGATGGTTATATAATCGATACTGGCAACTTCCAGGCGGCAAATAATGAAATATTGGAAGATATTTTAAAACGTGTGAAAAAGCATCCTATCTTATGGAAATTATTTATGGTATGTTAAAAATTATATTATAGGCGTAAGACTAAGAGAAAGTTAGTTTTACGCCTTTGTTGACTTAAAATAAAAACTATACTATAATTATTACATAAAGAATAAAGGAGATAAATATGACCTCAAAAGAAAAAATTGAAAAACTATTAAATTATTATGGTGATACTCTTAACGATCTCCCTAGTCCAGATGTTGATAGATATGCACATTATCCAGCTGATCTTAATAATGCTTGCGAGCGAGCCACGGAGTGGTCATTTGGAATAAGAAATATGCGAGTAACAGAATCCTCTTTAGCAGATTTCATTTGTCATCAAAGTGATGTTATAGAAAAACTTGTTAAAGCTTTAGAATCAGCAGAATCAAAAGCAGAACAGCCTCAGTCTCCAGATACATCTAATGAAAATATTCGAGGGAAAAGAGCCGATTTAGTTGGATTCGCTGTAGAAGAAGGAATTGTATGGATAAATTTTGCAGATAGAACAATTGAACTTGAAAGGTATTAATGGAGATTAAAATGTTAGAGAACAAAAATTCAAATAGTAGCATTTATAAATATGTTTGGTTTATTGGCATGGTTCTTTTTGTGGTTTCTGGCATTATGTATGCCGTTCAGGGAGATTCAGCTAAATCTATTGCTTGTAATAGTTTTAGTCTCGCCTGTTGCGCAAATTTACGTGTTTCTCTTCTTGAAAGTGAAAAAAGGTAAAACAAATAATTTATGCTTTATTGACTAAAAAGAAGATTTGTAATATAATAGACATACAAAAGATAGAGGATAATAAAATGGGCACTGGTTGGCTATCTCCTTCTGGAGAATTTATTGAGTGCGATCCACATGATCATTGGGGCGTAGCAGACGAACTTGGAGAAAAATTAGGTTTGTCTGAAGAAGATCAAAGGCACGCAGATGATTTTTTAATTGAGCATGGATGGATTAGAATATCATTTTTGTTAATGCTCGATACTGGTTATGTATTTTCATACTATAAAGCGGCCTCTGAAAGTCAGAAACTATTTCTCAGACGTTTTCTAGAAGAGAATCAAGAATCAATATCTCAGCAGGGTATAAACGATTTGTATTGGTTAAGAGTGATTGATGATAATGAGCGTGAGATGTTAATGGAGAAAAATAATTACGAATAAGGAAGCGATAATAGTATGCCACAGCCGGCAGATGTAATCTGATAAGACTTATCTTCTAAAAGAACTTACAAAAGCAATTGACGAATCAGATTCTACAGCGGCGTTTTGCGTGTGCCAACGATGGATTCTAAAAGACGCCCTTGCTATGCTAAAAGATCAGGAAGAACGACTCAAAAGATTTGAGTTGGAAAGAAGTTGGGATGAAAATCCAGACAGAATGGGAAATTGGTGAAATTGGAATGGTTGAAACCATAATTACTCCTAATGTATTGATAGTTGCATTAGTTGCTTGGCTTTTGGGAGTAATAACCACATGTATAATTAACGCTTATATTCATACAAAACGAAAAAAAGAGATCAAACGAATTGAATCATTAAAAACGAACTTCCGCATAGGCGATGTTGTTCAAACACAATACGGTTGGGATCGCGGGCTCGTAACGAAAGTAAACGAAAAGAATATGCCCATTGAAGTAATGGCTTCTTATGATTATAACCCATATGGTGATAAGCCTTTTGAACCAAGATATTATGGCGGCGTTGAATATAATACGTGGTATAAAACCGGAGAGCATATGACCGTACAACAATGGCACGAAGCATATTCAGGAAAAGACGGCTGGGATAGATATTGCAGAGATCGTCAAAATCAAGTTAAATATGATTAAAATAATTTAAATCAATTAATTTAAAAGCGGTGGTGGAATGGGCGTAAACCTTCCCTTACCATTCAGCATTAAATAAAACTAACCTAAAAGGAGTTGTGAAATCTATGACTGTAAAAGAACTCAAAGAAAAGATTAAAATAAAAAGTGAATTTATTTCTAAGATTCGGTTTCATTTACGTTTTATGAAATGCCCGATATGTGGAGGTTATATTCCAAGAAAACGTCCACATAAAAACTG
>JAGBLL010000105.1 GCA_017635465.1 Bacilli bacterium | reverse complement strand
GCAATTATTGTCCAGAACATTTTAGCGGGTTACGCTATCGCGTATGTTTCATTATTACTCGCTATTGAAATATTGTTCGTGTTCTTAAATGTTGAAAAGAATATCAAATTAAAAGAAGAGCAAGAGAAGCTAAAAGACGCTAACGTGAAGATCATGGTTTCACAAATACAGCCACACTTTACATATAACACCTTATCTTCTATTTCTACACTCATTCCTATTGATCCAGAAAAAGCACAAAAAGCATTAGATGATTTCACTGATTATTTAAGAATGAATTTCTCAACATTAACTGCGACAAAACAAGTCCCATTTGAGGATGAATTAAAGCATATTAAAACATATGCAAATTTAGAAAAACTGAGATTTAATGAAAGACTAAATGTCATTTATGACATCAAAGTTACTAACTTCTTCGTCCCTCCTTTAAGCATTCAACCACTCGTTGAAAACGCTATTAAACATGGCATATTAAAGAAATTTGAAGGCGGTACAGTTACCTTAAAAACATATGAAGATGAAAACTCATATATCGTGGAAGTTATCGATGATGGTGTAGGGTTTGATATGGAAAAAGTCGATTTCGATGATAATGTACATATCGGCTTAAATAACGTTAAACACCGCATTATCACGATGAGCAATGGTGACATAAAGTTTGAAAGTGTCCCAAACAAAGGAACAAAAGTTGTGGTACACTTATTAAAGTAGGTTTGTATATGAAATTATTATTAGTGGATGACGAAGAATTACAACTTTTAAGATTAAATAACGAAGTCAAAAAGGCTTTACCTGATAATGAAATATTTTCTTATCAAAATCCTTTAGAGGCATTAAAAGAGAACAAGCAAAGAAAGATTGATATTGCTTTTCTTGATATTGAAATGCCAGGAATGAATGGTATACATCTCGCAAAAGAATTAAAGAAAATCAATCCATTAATTAATATCATTTTTGTTACTGCTTTTGATAGCTACGCAGTAGACGCTTATAAAATCCATGCTTCTGGTTATCTATTTAAACCAGTCAAAGCGGATAAAATTAAAGAAGAAATCGAAGCTTTAAGATATCCAATCGCTCTTAATTCTGATAAGAAATTACAAGTTAAATGCTTTGGCAATTTTGAAGTTTTCTATAATGGAGAGCCGATTCGTTTCTCTTATAAAAAATCTAAAGAAGTTTTTGCTTATCTTATAGATAGAGAAGGAGCGGCGATTAATATTAATGAATTAAATGCCGTCTTATGGGAAGAAGATCACCCATCATATTTAAGAAACTTAATTGCTGATATCCAACAAACTCTTAAAAACATCGGTTGTGGTGATGTCTTTATTAAACGTCACAATGAATGTTATATCGATGTCGACAAAGTCGAATGCGATGCTTATGAATATAAAAAGGACAATCCTAATGCGATTAGAATGTATCGCGGAGAATATATGATTCAATATTCTTGGCCATTCTTTGACGAAGATTAGTTTTGTGGCACATTTGTGGCAGCCACTACTATAAAATAGTGGTGAAATGGATAAAAAAATAAAATATATCTTAATGTATCGTGATGAAGAAGTTCTTTCTTTTCTTGTGACTTTTGGCGAAAGAAACGACATCGAAATATTAGAAAAATTGGAGCATTTTGATAAAGCTCCGTATGGTGTAAAAGAAAAAGAAATACCTAAAAATATGAACATGGCGCTTTTTAGATTTTTTAATGCGCGTTCAATACCACCCACTAGAAAAGATTATGAACAGATCGTTAAATATACAGGTGTTAAAGATACTTTCGAATTATCATTTAAGGGACATGGGTTATCGTTATCTAATCATTATTGGTTTAGAAAAGAAGATGAACATTTAAAAT
>JAGBLL010000104.1 GCA_017635465.1 Bacilli bacterium | reverse complement strand
GGGCTTTTTCCTTAAGTAGCCCACAAGAAGTCATGGGAAGTTGCATCTATTTTGTTAAGTATATAAGAACAATATGCACTCATTAGGTTCTTTGTGCCTACAAAATGCACCTAATTGCACAGCTCTGAAAGGTAAAAATAATTCGCACTAATTTATCCTATAATCTCTGAGAAATAGTAAAATTAAAGAAAAACTTTTTCGCAGAGGTGCATGATGAGCAGAGCTAATGACAGAATAAAGAAGAGACTTGAAAAGAATCCAATTGTTGAGTGCAACAAGATACAAAATAAATATGTTCCAGAGCTTATGGAAATGTTTGCTGCCGTGAAAGATCCAAGGAATCAGAGTTACATTAAATATGATGTGAAGACTATGATTGCTCAGATATATTTTAAAGGTATTGCTGGGATAGAAAGTATGCAGGAAATGACTAGAGTATTTAATGATGAGAATGCGGCAGCGAATATCTACTCATTTATAGAATCAAAGGCTCAGGAAATGTTGCCTCATGGAGTTACAGAAAATGAATTCCTAGAAAATCTAAATCCAGAAGAATTAGAAAAAATCCAGGCAGAAATAGTGAGAACACTTATAAGGCGAAAGACATTCAATGATGCTAGGTTTCTACAACAATGGATTGTTATAATTGATGCAACGGAGTTGGATGAAAGCTTTGTTCAGAAGAATGAGTATTACATCACTAGAACTTACAACAGAGGTACTGATAACGAATTTGTAAAATCTCACCGTAGTGTATTAGAAGCAAAGATTTATTTTGGAAATAATCTTGTCTGCAGTATAGCATCTGAGCCAATTGAAAATTCGGATGAATATCTTCATCAAAGTGATGATGCGATTAAGCAAGACTGCGAACAAAAAGCCTTTTATAGACTTGCTGCGAAAATTAAAAAGCTTTATCCAAGGCTCCCGATAATCATAATGGCTGACGGTCTATATGTATCAGAACCAGTGATGAAGACTATTTTGGATTATGGATGGAATTATATCATCAGATATAAAGAAGGATCAGCAAAATCTATAGCAGATGAATTTAGGGCTCTTCCTGAAAATGAAAAAGTTGGATCAAATATTAAATACCAAAATCAGATAATGTATCATGATTTGGATGTGAACCTTATTTATTTCACCGAGAAGAAAAAAGAAAAAACTATGGAGTTTGCTTGGATTACAAGCATAGAAATTACGAAAAAGAATGCTGAAAAATTGGCAAATACAGGTAGATTAAGATGGAAAATAGAGAATCAAGGATTTAATAGGCAGAAGCACTGGCAGGGAAATCTAGAGCATGCCTGTAGTTGGGATAAAACAGCCCAAAGAAATCATTATCTGATTGAACAGATAGCTGATTTCGTAAAGCAACTTTATGAATATTTCTATCTTGAAAAGAATGGGATAAAAAAGAAACAAAAAAATATATCTTCTGAACTGTTAGCAAGCTTTGGACGGCAACTAACAATACCAGAAGATACAAACATAATACTGAATGAATCAGCCTTAAGCTGATTTAATGATAGCAAAGAAGGTGATGCCTGCCAAGAGAAAAAGCAAAATTTATCCACAAAAATTTACTTTATGGAGAAGTGGCTAAATGACATGTGGATAAGTAGCTTAAACACGAATAATGTTGTTTAAAACAAAAGAGTGTTGAAATTGGCAGGGATTAATTAAGTTTACCTTTCAGAGCTGGTTCTTTCCAGTCTTTGTTGAATTTAAAGTACTAAAGTGTAATAATTATAGCTATTGAATAGCTATGGAAACAATTATCAGAGATTTAGAGCCTAACTACGAG
>JAGBLL010000103.1 GCA_017635465.1 Bacilli bacterium | reverse complement strand
TGCAAAAAGCCTTAAATGTAAGGGGGAGTAATACAATTTTGATACATTACTATGTAAATTCGAGCCCACGACGGGATTCGAACACTATCTTTTGATACTCTTTTTACTTTCTTCAGCCTTAAGTTTTTCCTCTATCCTTTTCATCGATTCTTTCATTTCTTCATCGGTGATAAGGCCTTTAGCCCAAATTCTTATCAGTAGCGATATCAATATCCTCTTCTTCCAATCTGTCATAGACAACTTGGTGGATAGAGATGACTTTACTAGCTGAACCAGATAGGTCTTTCAACGCTCTAAACATCGAAATAACTGATTCTCTAGTTAAAGAGGTACAGTTACCGAAGTTAGCATTAACATTGAAGTTGCTTTGTAGAGTTATCTTAGATAAAAGAGGACATTCTTGAATTGCTTCTAAAGGAATAGCGACATTGATTGTGTTAGGAAACCAAATCTCGTTTAATAGAGGGCATCCTTTTACTACAGCTGTCCCACCAGTAAATGATGTTAATCTATCTGGTAAATATAGCTTCTTTAGATTTGGAATGTTCCAAAAAGCATAAGAAGTGAGTTGTCTTAAATTGGAGTTAGCACCAAAGGTGACTATTAGATACTCAAATCGCTAATCTAAGAACGAAACAAGATGAATACGCTAATTTAACTGGCGACGCATTCGAAACCATCAAAAACGAGATAAGAAAGCAAATTAATGAACTTTCAGATAAAAAGGCATTGCTAGAAAACAAACGACTGACAAACTTGTCACCAGAAACCAGGGCGGATTCGATTATGAAGGAATTAAGAAAATTCCCCGATGAGGAGGTTTTGAAAGATTACGACTTCAGAAATCTGTTTAAACAGATGATAGTTGTTAATAGAGATAGGCTTATATTTGTGGTTGGGTCAGATGATGTTAATACAATTCCATATAACCCAAATGCGATACCGATGGCATTCATTGATTCTTATGACCATAAAGTGAGATCCACTATCACAACTTGCTACTTCGGAATATTCATCAACAAATAAAAAATCCCATGACCTAGGTACTAGCTATACCATGATCATGGGTTTTCTTTTGCCTTTTTTAGTTTGCACCCGTCCTGCGAAGGTGGTTATGCAATGTTGGGTGGTGCGAGAAAAGTTGGGAATCGAACTATCGAAAAATGACGTTTCCGTGTTTCCCATCCACCACCCTTAATTAATAAAAGTGTGTATTTAGGCTAAAAATAAACAAAAATGCCCATTTTGGGTGGGCATTTATGCTGTACATTAAGAATGGAGCACGCGACGGGAATCGAACCCGCACGATTAGCTTGGGAAGCTAAAGTTCTACCACTAAACTACGCGTGCATTAATTTTGTAAAAAAGCCCTTTTACAGGGCTAATTCACTAAATTGGTGGGTACTGACGGGATCGAACCGCCGACCTTCTGTACGTCAAACAGATGCTCTCCCAGCTGAGCTAAATACCCATTTTTGCTGGTGCCGACTACAGGAATTGAACCCGCAACCTACTGATTACGATTCAGTTGCTCTACCAATTGAGCTAAGTCGGCAGGTCTAATTCGCTTTTAAGTCGCCTAATAATAATATGTGTTTTTGAAAAAACTTTCAACAACTTATTTATAAAAATTAACAAAAGATGAATTCTTAAAGTAAATTCCGTTTTACCCGAGAAAGAGGAATTTAGTTTGATAAGTTATAATAAAGTCTCCTATAGGCAGCTAGAAAAGGAGGCTAGTTTTATGCCACACTTAACTGACGAAAACAGAAAGACAATATGCAATATGCTTTCTCATAAAGCGACATGCAAAGAAATTGCTTCTAAGATAGGATGTGATCCCACGACAATCGCTAAAGAGATTAAAAAGAATCGTATTATTTCTAAAG
>JAGBLL010000102.1 GCA_017635465.1 Bacilli bacterium | reverse complement strand
TTTTGTGGTAAAATAAGGCATACAATACCTCCGTCGAACAGTTGTATTGTAACAAAAATAGGTGATTTCTTGCGATTTCACCTATTTTTCGTAAATTAAAAGGGGCTAAGTCACCTCATAGGTTTCTTAACAGCCCCTTATGCTTTTTTAAAGTGATTTAATGAAATTATGAACAGCATTAGGATCATACCAGTTACCATTATCGAACGGGAATGAATAATCTAAGGCAATGCCACTATCATTTTGTGTGTATTTGCCATTCACTTTATAGCACATATCATAATGGCTAGATAAATTGAAGAATGTGCCAATGCCGTCATAAAAGACACCAACTGGGGATGTGCCACCACCACTTGTTTCACCAATAATCTTAGCGCCGGCATCTTTAGCTAAGCCAGGTAAGCAGTTACCACAAGAGAATGAGAAGCCACTAGTTAAGAAATAGAAATTGAATTTACCTTTATATGTATCATCGGCTTCACCAAATTTTCCATCACCGTTAAGGTCAACTTTATAGTGATATTCTTTAATAGCACCATTATATGAATCTTTAATGGCGTAGATTGGGTCATCACTGAAGAATGCTGATAAGAATGGCATGGTTGCGATTTCACCACCACCATTTGTGGTTAAGTCAATAACAACGTTCTTAACTACTTTAGCATTCTTATTAACAAGATCTAAGACTTTAAATGCTGTAGCAAAACCTTTAGTTGTGGATGTGATAAGGTTTCCTCTAGTGATAATATTGTAGTTTTCTTCTTCGACATTAAGTCCCTCTGGGAATAATTCCGCCATATTTTGAATTTCTGGAGCGTTATTAGCAAAACCATTAAATGAAATGATTGCGGTTTCTTTATCTTTAGAGAACTTAATACCTTGATAGAAGTTTGGATCTTCTGGATTAGCGTCATCTAGAGATAACTCTTTAGCCTTGTCCATCCTCGCTTTCATATATTTTTTGCTTAATTCACCAAGCTTTTTAACTCTTGAACCAACAGAATATTCTTTATATTCTGTAAGTTTGTCTAAATCAGAGAAACTAGAGATAGGTGTCATATTGTCAAATGAACTATGACCATCATCAACATGACCGATTAATTTAGCGAATGCTTTGTTATATTCATCAGGAATATTAGATTTAAGTCCTTCATCAACACTTGCTTGTTTAAAAAATTCAACTGCGTCTTTATAACCTTTAATATCTTTTAAGCCGTAATTAGTGTCGAATACAAAGCGCACAACATCATAGTTATATTTGCTGAGTTCTTTAGAAATCTTGGAAGATAAGAATCTTGTTTGATCCAAATGGATTTGATATGTACCAAGACCACCTTCATTATCTGAAACTTCGACTTTTAACATTTCGCCATCTTTTTTCCAAGTGTATGTATATTCAGATTCAACATCACTAGTAGCGGCGCTTGGATCTAATTTATTACCTTTACAAAGCATGGAATAACCCGCACCACCTTCATTTAAAACGAGGTATTTGGTGTAGTCTTCCATTTCTTTGTCGCTACCTTCTTTTAATTTTTTTGTAGTGAATTCAAATTGATAAGCAATGCCTGCATCTTTTTCTTTGCTTGGTTGATATAAGCCAGAAAGGCCTTGGAAATAACCATTAGAGGAATAGACTAATGAGGCTAAGAAACCACTGTCTGATAAGTTGCTATAGTAATCTTTGCCGTTATATGCAAGGTCGAGGCTCACATCTCTAAATAAAACTTTTGTAAATGCTTCTAAAGGAACATAGCAATTGTTTTTATCGATAACAATATCAAAATTATATTTACCAAAATCAAATGTGTCATATTCTTGAACGGCACTGCCATCTTCCATATATTGCTTAGTTTTTTCACTCTCTTTAATGGATTTACCGCGATAATTACAATAATCACCTGTTAAGCCATTATTAGTTACTAAAACTGGAGAAGCGAAAGATTGACTATTTTTAACTTTGATAATGTCTTTTTTAGCGTCGATAATGAATTCGCCTTTCTTATCAAGAGTATATAAGTGATACCCGTCTTCATTATTTTCTACGATAAAGCCTGGCGCCACTAAAGTTGATAAGGTAGCGTCAACTGCTTTAGCAAGTTCACTAACTTCAACATATGGTACATCACCTTTCTTACTATGATGATAAGTTGGTAACTTTTCTATAAGAATGTTTTTTTCTAACATTGGTAAGGGTTGAGTAGGATTATTTGGATCAGGCTTTGGTGTACCAATTAATCTACTGTTAGCGTCGAATAATTTAATAGAGGCTGAACCACCGCCATTATTACATGACGCTAGTACCACTAATGAAAGAGGTAATACTAATAATAACTTTCTTGTTTTCATATGCATCTCCCTTTTTTAAACACAATAGAAAAACTCTTTGTGATTTCATTTTAACAAATGAATTATCACAAAAGTGCCACACTCATAAAAACCACCCATTTTATTGGGTGGTAATGAATTATCTTCTAGAACTACTTGATGATGTAGATCTTCTTGTCTTTGTGACTCTACGATATAAGAAGATATCTTTTCTAATACTAATATGGAAGGAATTGTCTCTAACGTAATTAGCAGCGCCATATTGGAATCTCACTGCCTTATTAGTCCTCCTCATAGCGAGCAATATCACTGTTGATGAGATAAGACCAATAATGATACCAACAATAAGAGCGATTAATAAATCTTGAATAATCGCATAGAATATACCAAATAATGCTCCACCGATAAGTAAGAAGAACAATAAATAGAACAAGATAAATTTAGGAACAGAAATTGGTAAATTACCTGCTACTTTACCTGTTTGTCCGTTAACAGCGAACATATATTGTTTTTCTTTCCATTTAGTGCTTAATAACCAGACTGGATATAAAGCATAACTGGCTTTTGTGTTGGATAATTGGATATTTGAATCTTGAACTGAAAGATTTGAATATCCATGAACGTCATTCATAAATGCTTGGATTGTGCCGTCACGGAATCTTTCTGTTGCACGATTGAATGTCACTTCTTTATCAACATCATATCTATCCGCGGCAATACCCGCTAAATAGGCAACATTGAATTCTTCAGCTTGCGAGAAATCATATGGTTCAATTGATTCCATGAGTTTATCTTCCATTTTAGAAGAACCATCAACTGGGACATGGTCGAAAGCAATACAACCACCACGAACGATAGAATAATATCTAGTTTCGCGGTAATTATAATTTGCATCAGACCAAGTTCTTGTTGTTTCACCTTTGAATCTTACTTTGCCATCAACATCGGCATCGAAAATCCAAAATGGAACATATAATGATTTGATTTCTTCAATGACGTTTTCTTTAGAGAAACTACCTGGTAATAATGGTTTCTTTTTGAAGAATTTCTTTAAATCAGCGACCACTGCATCTTTATCGTTTTTAAATGGAATGACATAGTTTGGTTTTAAATCACCAGATAATTGTTTAGATACTAATAAGTTATTACCACAATAAGGACATTTTGTGGATGTAGTTGTATCTTCAACAATAATTTCACCACCACAAGAATCACAGGAATAAATCTTCATTCCTTTCATTTCTTCGTTGGTGTATTCTTGTACTCTTGATTCATCCCAAGCGGTTTCATCTTGTTTATCGTTTGATAAATCATCAGTATATTCTTTTAAGTCATCAGCGGTGAACTGAGAATCACAATAAGGACAGACAATATTTTGCGTTTTATTGTCAAATTCTAAAGTACCACCACAACATGGACATTTTAACTGTAAATTAGCCATAGAATACTCCTTAAAGGATTATTTTTTATCTAAATCGTTAATTGGATCTCCACATTCTGGGCAGAATTTAGGAACATTGTTTGGATCTTTTGGTTCCCAACCGCATTTATTGCATTTAATGCCACCCGCTGCTGGTCTTGGTTTACCACAGTTAGCGCAGAATTTGCCGTTATTAACTGTACCGCATTCGCATGTCCAACTAGCTGCTTCTTCAGGTTTTTTAGTGCCACATTCTGGGCAGAATTTACCTGTGACTTGTTGGCCACACTTAGGACATGTCCAAGTACCTTGTGGTTCTGGTTTCTTTTCACCGCATTCAGGACAGAATTTACCAGTGGCTTGTGCACCACATTTTGGACATTTCCATGCATTAGCGGCTTGTTGTTGCGCTTGTTGTTGTTCGCCCATCTTATAGAAGTTTTGAGCGTTCATACCACCCGCTTGTTGCGCCATATTCATACCATAGAAACCCATGACCGCACCATTTGGGTTAGATGCAGCATTTTTCATAGCTTCAGCTTGTGCTTCAACTAATGTTGCACCCGCCATAGAAGCGTTTCTAGCGTAAACATTCTTTCTTTGCAATTCTTTGATTAAGTCTTCATCTTCTTTTGGTAATGTGACAGAACCTAAAGCGATGGAAATGACTTCAATACCACGTAAGGAACCCCATTGTTCGTCTAAAGCAGCGTTCATAGCTTTTTCTAAATCAGTGAGATGAGTAAGGATTTGATTTGGTCTTAATTGGAGTTCAGAAAGTCTACCAAAAGCTGGTTGTAAAGCGTGAACGAATTCAGTCTTTAATTGGGTATCGATTTGTCCTCTGACATAGTCACCACTGATGTTACCACAAACGTTTTGATAGAAAAGGATTGGGTTGGTGATTTTATAAGAATAAACACCATTACAACGAACGGAAACATCGATATCGATACCAACGTTATTATCAACCACTCTAAATGGAACTGGGTTTGGTGTACCAAATTTGTTGTCCATAATTTCTTTTGTGTTGAAATAATAGACTCTTTGATCACTACCTGTGTCACCACCATAAGTGAAACGTCTACCGATTGTTTTGAATAAACCGATAACTCTTTCACCAAACGAACCAGCAAAGATTGATGATTCAGTTTTGGAATTGAAAGTATATGCACCTGGTTCAGCAGCGAATTCCACTACCTTACCTTGGTCAACAATAATCATACATTGTCCATCAGCGACAACGATTGTTGAACCATTAGAGATAATATTTTCACTACCTTTTGTGTTTGATGATTTCTTGGCGTTAACTCTTTTTTGTCCTTTTGAGACTAAGACATCAACTGGTAAAGCTTCACAGTAAAAGTATTCCTTCCATTGGTCTGCTAAAGTGGAGCTTACTGAGCCCGCAAACGCTTTTATTAAACCCATAATATAGGCCTCCTGTATAACACTATTATTCTAAAGTATATTTTAAGAATTTAAAATACCCTATTTAATAGATTGTTTTATATCAAAAAATCAAATAATATCGCACTTTTTTAGACTATAAAAAACAAAAAGCCGCTTGATTTGAAGCGACTTTATTGACCATATATCCAAGAACTATTATTTGAAATTACCATAGTTAGCGACAGCTTCATCAATTGTAATTTCGCCTTTACCAACTTGATAGGAGGCTATTCTAATTTGTGTAGCGAGTTGATCTTTAATTCCTAACACTTCTGGAGAGAATGTGCGGTCTGCTGGAATCTTACCAAATGGAGCGTAAACAGGGTCGAATGACATCTTTTTGGTTGGTGTCACTAAACGCTTAGAGGAAGCCATTTCATTTAATTCTTGGTTTCTCACTAAGAAACGCATGAATTCATTAGTCATATCTAAGTTATCACAGCTCTTATTAACGGAAAATTCCACTGATGGACTATCAATGAAATAACCACCTTTATCAGTTACTGGAATTGGATAGAAAGAGTAGTCAAATGGTGATTTAACAAATGCTTCGGATTGACTTTCACGCTTTTTAGTGCCAGAAACTGTATCACCAGCGCAAATCATCATTGGGACATCGCCTTCAAAGAATCTTAAAATGACTTGGTTGTAGTTATCAGAAATCTTATCGCATTCTTCAAGATTAACACAGTTATTCTTCACAAGTTGACTGACTTTATCAAGCGCTCCACGCATATATTCACCAGCTTTTTGATCCAAATTATTAGCGAGGGCTAATGCCTCTGGATTTTTAGCGAGTTCAGCCACAAATAATGGATACGCTACTGTGTTCATTAGACAACTTGATGATGATTGACTAAATCCCATCATTGGGTTTTTGTAACCTTTTTCAGAGAATGATTTACAAACACTAACTAGTTCATCCCAAGTATTTGGAACTTTAAGATTTTCTTTCTTAAATAAATCATTGTTTACTAAAGTGCCATATGTTCTTGAGAAAACTGGAACCATGAATACTTTGTTTTGAGCGTCATGGTTGATAAGGCTTTGACGGATGCAATCTAAATTTAGTTTTAAAGAAGCATCTGATAATTCTTCCATATGAGAGATAACGTTATTGTATTTTTCATTGCCCATCATCCATGTATATGAGAAGAAAATATTTGGTTTATCATTGCCATCAAGCGCGGTACCTAATGTGTTTTTGTAATCATCTAATTTGACATAACTAAGGTCAACATTTGGGTAATATTCGTTGAATCTATCAAATTCAGTTTCTAGTGCTTCGAAATTACCATAGTCGCCTACTACTTTGATATTGCATTTTGTGGCTTTGTCTAATGATGGTTCGAACTTTTCGGTTTTCTCCCCACAAGATACTAGTGAGGTGGCCATGATGATGTTAAGTGCTAGATAAAAAAGTTTCTTCATTGTTTCTTTTCATCCTTAATTCTTCTAATTTCCTTAAGTACGAGTTTAATATCTATTGGTTTTGCTATATGTCCATTCATACCAACTTCTAAGCATTCTGTAATATTTTCAGAGAACGCATCCGCGGTCATAGCAATAATTGGTATCGATGAGGCCCATTGATTGTCTAAAGCGCGAATTGCTCTAGTGGCATCAAGACCATTCATTTCTGGCATTTGAATATCCATGAAGATAAGTAAATAGCTTCCTTCTCTTGCTTGCTTCATCTTTTCAACCGCGACACGTCCGTTGATAGCGCGTTCTGTATGGATGCCGTATGAAGAAAGTAAAACGGAGATAATTTCCCAGTTAATGTCATTATCTTCTGTAACGAGAATATTCAATCCTTCTAAATCAGCATATTCGTTAACTGCTTCAGTGGATTTAGTTTCTTTTCCAAGGATTTCATTAATCTTTTCATATAGAGTTGAACGGAAAAGTGGCTTACTAATGAATCCATTAGCGCCTGCTTCTTTAACTTTTTTATCAATATCAGACCAATCATAGGCGGATATTAATAATGTTGGTATTTTAGAATCGACTTCGTTACGAATACGATGGACAGTTTCCACACCATCGATATCTGGCATTTTGATATCAATAATCACGATTTGGTAATCTTTATCTTCGTTATGACGTTGTTTAATCATATCGATAGCTTGTAAGCCACCTTTAGCTTGTTCCACATTTAAACCAAGAGATTTCAAAGTATCAGTCGCGGTTTCTAAAAGTATTTCATCATCGTCAACAAGTAAAACATCCATTGGATCAAGTTTCATATCTACTTTTTGTTGTTCCGCGACAGGAATATCTAAGACCACAGTAAATGTTGTGCCTTTACCTAGTTCACTTTGACAGTCAATTGTACCTTCCATTAAATCCACCATACGTTTTGTAATGGCAAGACCTAAACCAGTACCTTGAATTTTATTCACGCGACTATCTGTTTGACGAGAGAAAGGTTGATAAATATTAGCCATATATTCATGGTCCATACCAATACCCGTGTCGGCTACTTTATATGTCAAGCGCACACAACCAGGCTTTGGACTTTCTTCTTCTTTCATATCAACATAAACACTGCCACCTGGTTCGGTGTACTTAATAGCGTTAGACAAAATATTGATATAAATTTGATTAATTCTTAATTGGTCAGCATAAAGGTATTCTTTCTCAATACGATTGATTCTAAATCTAAAATCAATATTCTTATCTTTAACCAGTGGTTGAGAAAGATTCATTAAGTTTTCTACTGTCTCAACAATTGAGAATGTTTGTGGCACGAGATTTAATTTGCCACTTTCGACTTTAGATATATCTAATATGTCGTTAATTAAAGTTAATAAATGGTTACTAGCTAAAGTAATCTTCCTTAGACTATCACTTACTGTTTTCTTGTTATCGATATTCTTTTCCGCGATTGTGGTAAGACCAATAATCGCATTCATTGGAGTACGGATGTCATGAGACATGGTTGAAAGGAAGTCAGTCTTTGCCTTATTAGCGGAATCCGCTTCTTTCGCGGTTATTTTTAGTTTCTTGTTGAAATATTGCATCACCGCTATATCGAAAAAGAATAAGATTACTAATCCAGAAGAAACAAAACCGATTAATAACCAGTTTTGAGTGTTGGTGACTAGATTTTTCATTGGCATTAAGCTAATGAGAGACCGACCACCTGTCGCGTCGAATGGCGTATGGGCAACGATACATTCTTCATGACCTGAATTGTACATTTTAAATGAACCAGTTGAGGTTGTAATTTTGCCAAAAAACTCTTTCGATGTGGATGGATCAATCTTGTTATATGATTTATAGAATTCAAAGAAACTAGAATTCTTAAAAGAATGGCCTTTAATAATATAATCACCATTAGCGTCAATAATTGATAATTTTTGAGTTCCCCGTTTTTTTAAAGGAGTTGATGAATGAAGCGATAAAATCGCTATAAATGCCATTAAAATCTAGGAATATTGGATAAATTGGGCTATTTTTCATACCAAGAAGGCGATTAGAAAAATATCGGAGGTAT
>JAGBLL010000009.1 GCA_017635465.1 Bacilli bacterium | reverse complement strand
TATATAATTTAATATTTATAAAAATAATATAATTATTAAAATTAATAATTAATATTATTTCAATAAATATTAATTAATTTTGTATTAATATGAAAAAAGAAAAAATAATTAATTTTTTTTTGTTTTTAAATTATAATAAATATTTGAAAATATTCTATTATGAATAGAATCAATTTATTAATACTATTTAAATGAATTCGCTATTTATTTATTTATTTCCTGAAGTTCTTTGTACAGAGAATTTAGTCGTTTTTGAAGTGGTTGCTCCTTTAGTAGTAGAGGTTGGTTGATATTTGACTTCTTTTTTAACACTATATTTAGTATATCCATTTCCTCCAGTGCTTACACTAACTTCTTCATCACTTGGATGTCGTCCAGCAAAAACTTCATCTCCATTAGTAGCATCTACTTCCCAAGGTCTTCTTTCTCCAGTAGTTTTAACCACTCTTCTTTCTTCTTTATAATAAGATGATCCAGAGCCAGATCCTGCTCCAGCGCCTGATTTATTCAAAGTTACTTTTTCTATATTATATCCCGAAGTACCTTTTCCATAACCTCCTTTAGTAGTAGTTGTAGTAGTGGTTGTTTCTATCACAGTTTTTTTGCCACCATAACCAGCATTATGAGTAGTTCTTCTCGATGATCCTTGACTTGTTTCTCCTTTTCTTGTAGTGGATGATTCTACAATGACTTTTCTTGTCATATTATCATTATTTGCTGAGCTTTTTAATGTATTGAATCTTGAAGCACCAGTGGCTGCGTCTCCTCCACGAGTAACTGTGGTTGATTCTACGATGACTTGTCTTCCCATGTTATCGTTATTTCCTCCTCTGGAGAATCTATTACCAGTTGTTGTTGTACTGGTTTGTTGAGTTGTTTGAACTATGACTTTTCTTCCCATATTATCGTTATTATTACTAGTGGATCTTCCTGATTTAGTCACGGTTTGACTTTGTTGTACGATGACATGTCTTCCCATGTTATCGTTATTTCCTCCTTTTGAGAATCTATTACCAGTAGTTGTGGTAGTTTGACTTTGTTGTACGATGACATGTCTTCCCATGTTATCATTATTTCCTCCTCTTGAGAATCTATTACCAGTAGTTGTAGTTGTTTGACTTTGTTCTACAATAACATGTCTTCCCATGTTATCATTATTACCTCTTTGGAATCTATTTCCTGTAGTTGTTGTAGTTTGACTTGATTCAACTATGACTTTTCTTCCCATATTATCATTATTACTAGTTGATCTTCCTGATTTAGTTGTGGTTTGTTCCACGATGACTTTTCTTCCCATATTATCATTATTTCCTCTTCTATTCGTATTAGAAGTCTTAGTTTCCGTCACTGTTTGAGTTGTAGTCCTTTTCGCTGCTTGATTTAAATTCCTCATATTAGTCTTAGTGGTTGTTTCTATCACTTCTTCAGTTATATATTCCTCCATTTGTTCCGGGATTGGTGCTCCAATAATGCCGATTTCATCTACACTTTCCATTTCGGTTGTCTTTATATTTCTTTCGAGGAGATCATTTTCGAAACATTTTGTATCGATATCAATGGCGATTTCGTCTAAATATTCCATATCGAGAGCGGGCCTAACCAAAGCTTGGACATCAAAACTGTCGACTTCAATGACCTCAAGTTCAGAAACAGGCTTTCCAGCGAGCTCAAAACCTGAGTCTTCGGCGACAACTAAAGAATCCCAAGTGGTCTTAGCCGCAATGTTAATTTCATCAATTGATTCTTCTTCTAATTCTGCTTTTGGTCTTTTAGCTATGAAAATGTCATCGATTACTTCCGCGTATAATTCGGGTCTTTCTACTGAGGGAATTTCTATTTCATCTATGGATTCTTCTTCTAAAGCTGGACGCATTCTTCTTTGAATATATATGTCATCAATTACTTCGGCCACTAATTCGGCTCTTTCTATTGCGTTGACTTCGATTTCATCTATGGATTCTTCTACTAATTCGACTCTTTCTTTAGCTGAGATTTCTATTTCATCAATGGATTCTTCGACGTTTTCTACTCTTTCTTTAGCATGAATTTCGATTTCATCTATGGATTCATCTACTAATTCTACTCTTTCTTTAGCTGAGATTTCGATCTCATCTATGGATTCTTCTACGTTTTCTACTCTTTCTTTAGCATGAATTTCTATTTCATCTATTGATTCTTCTATTGTTTCTGCTCTTTCTTTAGCAGAGATTTCTATTTCATCAATGGATTCTTCTACATTTTCTACTCTTTCTTTAGCATGAATTTCTATTTCATCGATGGATTCTTCTACAGT
>JAGBLL010000101.1 GCA_017635465.1 Bacilli bacterium | reverse complement strand
ATCCATGCCCACGTAAACTAAACTTTTCATGTGATCCTCCTATTTCGCAATGTGCTAAATGTAAAAGTTTTATTAACACATTAACTCTACACGAATTCACGATACTTGCGAATACGTGAGGGTCACTTCATATTGTCTATCCCCGAGAGTCCCTCGGTTAAGTTTGTTTATATCAAGACAAACAACTTGTTTATTACTATTTAATTAGAAGGATTAAGAATCATTCTCATTCCTTCTTTTTTGATGTTAACCGCAGCATTATGGTCGCGGTTATGTTTAACTCCACAATTTGGGCAAATCCAGGATTTAGTTTTAAGCAACAAATCAGTTTTCCGATATCCACATTCAGAACACAATTGACTAGATGGAAAATATTTATCTACTTTTACTAACTTCTTATTTAGCCATTCTAACTTATATTTAAGCTGATTTAAGAATGTGCCAAAGGCTAAATCATTAACAAATATACCTAATTTTAATTCTTCTTTTCTTTTAGATATCTCTTTTAAATCTAAATCCTCAACAAAGACATAATCATATTTATTAGCAAGATATCGACTAGTTTTATGTAGATAGTCCTTTCTTTGATTGGTAATTCTTTCATGTAGATTAGTAATTCTAAGGAGTTGACTTTTATAGTTATTACTACCCTTTACCATATGAGACAGCTTTCTTTGCTCACTAGCTAATTTAGTTAAAGACGATTCATAATACTTAGGCATATTAGACTTAGTTTTAGAATCACTAACATATAGATTTGCTAAAGAAAAATCTAATCCGATGGAATTAGCTAAATCTAGATTATCTTTACTATGCTTCTGGTATTCTTGATATTCTTCTTCACCAAGTAACGAAACGTAATAATGCTTGCCAACACGAGAAACACTAACCATCGAAAAAGTAAATGATGCCGGTAAATGACGATGATAAACAAATTTTACTCTGCCGATTTTAGGAATTTGAATCTCATTGCCTATAATGCGGATAGAGTTATTGATATTCATCGTAATATAACCATAATCATCCTTTTTCTTTTTAAATACTGGGAAGTCACTATTATGTCGGAAGAAGTTTATATAAGCTTCGAATAAATGAATAACGCTTTGCTGCAAGGCAATAGAATCAACTTCCTTTAAATAGGGATATTTCTCTTTATACTCAGGAAGTAATTTTATAAGTTCATATTTATTAATCTTATAATTATGATCTTTTTCATATCCCTTTTTACAAATAGAAAGAAATTCATTGTAGACCCACCTAGAACAACCTAAAGTTTTCTCAATCAAATTTTTTTGAGAATCGCTAGGATATAGACGAAAACGATAGGTTCTTTTTATAAGCTTCATATACATTAAATATCGAAGTTAGATATCAATTAATTGATATCTTCCTTACATATTTATTATATCAAAATTTCACCTATATTAATAGTAATATCTATAGTTTTTTTGTGTTATTTTTGTCAAATTCATCCCCCACATATAGAGGTATCCATCAACAAAGTCGATGTGGAGGTCTTCTTTGACGTTACGATAAATATTAGAGGCTATATATAAACTGGTTTATTTTGAGCAATTAAACATTAATATGTTAAAAACGTGACCTAGTGATTGAACTTGGTGCTTTTTCATATCATCCTTGTCTAGCCTCTTCATTAGAGGTGCTTATTTATGGATACAAAAAAACTACCTAGAAATTAATCGAGATAGTTTTTTGTAAAATCGTTCTTATGTAACGCGCACATTCGTGCCTCTTATTTGCATGAAACCAGAACTATTGATAATAGATGACTTTTTTGATTGCCTTAGCTAATTCATCCATGCCTTCATCTTTTAATGCTGATATTGGATAGACATCTATATCTTTGTTTCTTAAATGAATATTATCTTTGCATTTATTAATATCAAAGTTAAAAGCGGGTAAAGTATCCATCTTTGTAATAGCAACGATATTAGCGACTTCAAACATCAAAGGATATTTAAGTGGCTTATCATCGCCTTCTGGTATGGATAATAAAACTAAATTAAGATGGGCACCGGTATCAAATTCCGCGGGACACACAAGATTACCAACATTCTCTAATATAAGTAAATTAATGCCTTTAATATCAAAAGAGTTAATCGCGTCTTCAACCATCTGCGCGGTCAAATGACACGCTCCCGATGTATGGACTTGTATAGAAGGCACGCCAGTTAATTTATGTATTTTGTCTGCGTCGACATCCCCGTCTATATCCGCTTCCATCACCCCGATGGAATAATCATTTTTAAGTCTATTTATTAAATTAACTAATAAGGTTGTTTTACCACTTCCAGGAGATGCCATAACGTTAATAAAATAAATGCCTTTAGACGACAAATAGTCTCTTAACTCCTGAGCTTTTTGGTTGTTCTCAATTAAAAGATTTTCTTTTACTTCAATAATTTTGTAATCCATCAAAACTATAATAACACAAATTACATTAGTAATAATGTGATTTCTCATATAAAATAGAAGGTACCAATGGAAGATATAAAAACGATTATTGTAAATCGTTCCGCCTATGCGAATAACGATTTAGAAGCGGATTTATTGCGTGATTATCTTTTTGATCACCGCACTTTTCTTATTAATGTGATGTCTTCCCCTGGAGCGGGTAAGACCACAACATTAATTAAACTCATCAATGCTTTAAAGGATACTTTTAAGATTGGTGTCATGGAAGCGGATATTGATAGTAATGTTGACGCTATAAATGTCGCTAAAGAAACAGGAGTTAAATCCATCCAATTACATACATCAGGGATGTGCCATCTAGATGCTGGTATGACTAAAACTGGATTAGATGAAATTGGGGCTAACGATTTAGATTTAGTCTTCCTAGAAAACGTTGGTAATTTAGTCTGTCCCGCGGAATTTGATACAGGGGCTACTATGGATATGGTTATCCTTTCTATTCCTGAAGGCGATGATAAACCATTAAAATATCCATTAATATTCCAAAAGTGTGATTTAGTTTTAATTAATAAAATAGACACAAAACAATATTTTGATTTTGATTTCGATAAATGTAACGAAATGATTCATTATCGTAATCCTAACGCAACAGTTATTAACATCAGTGCATTAACTGGTGAAAATATAAATTTGGTTAAAGATTATCTCGTAAAGAGAATAAGGGAGTGGGGAGATAAATAATATGCCAGAAAAGAACACTAAGATCGTCTCGAAATACGAAGGCGAAAAAGGGTACTCTTACGAAAAGAAATTAATTAAATTATGTCGTAAGATTACAGACGTTGTGCCTCATAAGCTATTTGGTATGAACACAACTGATCCAGAATACTGGGGTTTAAGAGAAGTGCTTACAGAAGAAATGATTGATGTTCTTCTTAAGATGAAACAACGTAAGCACTATACTTTTGAACAATTGCTAAAAATTAATAAAGAGTATATTGATAAGCCAGTGGAATTCCAAAAGCTATTAGATGATATGTCTATAGTTGGCATTATTGAATATGACTATGGTGATAACTATGCTTGGGATCATCCTCTTGAAGATGCTCCTAAGATTAAAAGATACATGCTTTCTTATTTCGTTCCAGGTAGTGCGGAATTAATGAATTCCACAGTGCAAAGAATCGCTAAAAATCCCGCTGTTGCATCATTCTTCGAAAGAATGACATTTATTCCTTTAGCGGGTATTACTGAAATGCTACCTCCAGGTGGTGGTGGCGTTGGTATGCACGTCATTCCAGTCGAAAAAGCAATTGGTAACACTAAAGAATCATTAGATATTGAACACATCTCTCACTGGATGAGGAAATACGAAGGACATATTGCCGCGGGCATATGTTCATGTAGAGCATCTAGAGCGATGCTTGGTGATGGCTGTATCGATGATAATGACGACTGGTGTATTCAATTTGGTGATATGGCGGATTACGCTGTTGAAACAGGTAGAGCCCACTATATTACAAAAGAAAGAGCATTAGAAATCTTCGAATTAGCGGAAAAGAATGGCTTTGTCCATCAAATCACTAATATCGATGGTGAAAATAAGATCTTCGATATTTGTAACTGTGACGTGAAGATTTGTAATGCTTTAAGAACTGCTTTATTATTTAACACTCCTAACCTTGAAAGAAGCGCATACACCGCAAATGTTACAAAAGAAAACTGTGTCGCCTGTGGTCGATGCGTTGAAAACTGTCCAGCAGGCGCAGTTAAATTAGGCCAAAAATTATGTAAAGGTGATGGTAAAGAACAGACATATCCTCACGCTCCATTACCAGATAAGATTAAATGGGGCAAATATGCTTGGGATGAAAACTATCGTAACACTATTAGAAATACTGATACCTGGGCAACAGGTACCGCTCCATGTAAAGTAGCATGTCCTGCTCATGTCCCTGTCCAAGGTTATTTAAAGATGGCTAATGAAGGTCGATATGAAGAAGCATTAGCTTTAATTAAGACACAAAACCCATTCCCAGCGGTATGTGGTCGTGTTTGTAATAAGAAATGTGAAGAAGCATGTACACGTGGTAAGATTGACGCTCCTGTTAGTATCGACGCTGTTAAGAAATTCTTAGCGGATTTAGAACGTAATAAGAAGGATCGTTATATTCCTGAAAAGATTGTTGCGTCAACATATGGCAAATTCGATGAAAAGATTGCCATTATTGGTGCCGGTCCAGCGGGTTTATCCGCAGCCTATTATTTAGCCACAATGGGCTTTACCCCAACAGTGTTTGAAAAGAACGCTAAATTAGGTGGCATGATGACATATGGTATTCCTTCATATAAGTTAGAAAAAGATGTCATCGAAAGTGAAATTGATGTCTTAAGAGAATTAGGTGTAGAGTTTAAAACTAACTGTGAAGTTGGTAAAGATATCACTATTAATCAATTAAAAGAACAAGGATATAAAGCCTTCTATATCGCCATTGGCTGTCAAGGCGGTAGAAGACCAGGTGTCGCTAATGATACCGCTAAAGGAACAGATATCGCTGTTAGTTATTTAAGAGAAGCTTTAGATAAGCAAGTACCATTTAATGGTGACGTTGTTGTTGTCGGTGGTGGTAATGTTGCTATCGACTGTGCTAGAACAGCCCATAGATTAAATGCTAAATCAGTTAAAATGTTTAGCTTAGAACAACGTGATGAAATGCCTGCTAGTAAGGAAGAAATTAAAGAAACATTAGAAGAAGGTATTGATATCCTTAATGGTTATGGTCCAAAAGAACTTAAAGTTGATGAAAATGGTAATGTTACCGCGATCATCTTTAAAAAATGCGTATCCGTCTTCGATGAAAATGGTAAATTTTGTCCAAAATATGATGAGAATGATACTTTAGAAGTTAAAGCGGATAAAGTAATATTTGCTATTGGTCAAGCCATTGAATGGGGCAAATTACTTGAAGGTAGTAAAGTCACATTCTGGCATGGTAATTATCCACTCGCGGATAAAGAAACATATCAAACCGCAGATGATGATATCTTCGTCGGTGGTGATGTCTTTACTGGCCCATCATTTGTTATTAACGCGATTGCCGCTGGTCATAAAGCGGCCGAAGCATTAGCTAGACACGCTAGACCAAATGCTCACCAAACAATTGGTTTCTATAAACGTAGATTTACTCCATTAAATAAAGAAGATATTACTTTACCTGGTTATGATGACGCTGGTAGACAAGAAGCTGGTATGGATGAATCTGTTGATTATAAGAATTCATTTGTAGATGCCCATAAGACATTAACAGAAGAACAAGTTAAAGTTGAAACTTCTAGATGCTTATCTTGTGGTGCGGCTTATGTTGATCCTAATAAGTGTATTGGATGTGGTATTTGTACCACTAAGTGCTCATTTGACGCTATTCACTTAGTCAGAGATCATCCAAAGCATTCCAATATGCGTAGAGCGGAAAAGAAAGTTACTGGCTTACTTGGTTATGCTTTACCAAGACAAATTAAAATCTTATTCCATTCTGGTAGCAAAGAAGCAAAAGAAATGCGTAAAAAGAGAAAAGAATGGAACAAGTACTATAAAGAAGCTAAGAAAACCGCTCCACATACCGGTAATGCGGTGAAAGAACCTGAAGACAATGCATGAGCTAGGAATTGTCGTCGAGGTCGTTAAGCAAGTCGAAGAACTTGCTAAACAAAATAACGTCGATAAAGTTATTGAACTAACTATTGAAGTTGGTGAAGTTAGTGGCGTTATAAAAGAATATTTCGAGGATGCATTTAAGTGGTTCATTAAGAAGAGCGAATACATGAAAGAATGCAAACTCGTCTATGTACCAATACAAGGTATTAGTTATTGTGAGGATTGTAAAAATACATATCCCACAACTAAATATGGTAAAGAATGTCCTAAATGTCATTCTTCACATACATACCTTGTATCAGGACAAGAAGTACTAATAAAAGATATTAAAGTACAAAATAAGGAGAATTAAATTATGGCATGTTTCACAGTTCCCGCTGCTGCAGCAATTGGCGTGGCAGTAGCAAGACACATTGTTAAACACAATGAAAAGAAAGCAGTTCCATCTGCTAACAAAGACGAAATGAAAACATCAAAGAAGTTAGGCATCTTAGAACTAGCCTTATTTGGTGGTTCCTTCCTTTTAGCGGGTGAACACATCTTACATGGTGAAGTAACATTTACATTCCCATTCTTAACAGCAATCAATCAAGGGCCTGAAGCTATAAGAACAATGCTATTTGAAATGGGAACAGTAGGCGTTTCTATGACTCTTGCTATTGTGGCAGTCTGGGGCGCAGCATTATTGTTCCGTAAACTATTCTTAAAACGTCGTAAAGCTAAAGAAGAGGTAAAGGAATAGCATGTACTTCCTTGTTGCTTTAGGGATGACTTTAATATCCCTTGTCTTATATTTATTTGTTAAGACTAAAAAGAATCTTCATTTTGAAGTTGCCGCGATTACATTTGGTGCCGCTACATTGATGTGGTTAATTGACTGCATTGTTTCCGCGATTGAAGGCGAAGGATTCTTAAGCTTTGAAATGCCAATAGATTTATGGATATCTATTTGGACAGTAGTGGGTGGTATAGCCTTCTATGCTGTAATGCTATTAATCTTTTCAATTAAAGAAAAAAGAGAAAAACAAATAGTGACAAACAATTAACTGTTATCGTCTATTAGACAATAATTAGTATTATATGGGCATAATTCTCAATTTCTTATTAAAAACTGCAGGGAAAGCCGTTGTAAAAGGCACAACAAAGGCCGCTAAAAAAGCTGGCGATGGTGCCATTAAAGTTGCTGCTAAAAAAACAGTTGCTAAAGTGGGTGTCCGTGTTGCTTCTGATACAATAAAAAAAGGTGTGCTTCATGCACAAGTAACTGCTCCAGTGCGAAGATATAAGAGAAGTCTTAGAAGAGGCTACTATCACATTAGAATAGGAAAAGTAGAAACAAAAAAAGAAGCCAATAGTGCTATTATTAACGATAATGTAAAAGCGTTTGATAAATCAGCAACTGAAATAAAGCAAAATCCAGTCACTTATGAAAATGAGCTAAATAGATTTGTCTCGACTTCTAAAAAGTTATTTGCTAGATTTGCTAGTGTAAAGTTTGATATTATCAACACCATTAAAACTTATAGCGCGTATTTAGACACAGTCATGGATTTGCCTGAGAATATAGAGTTTGGTAGGCAATATTCTATTACTATGCTTAGTACATCGAAATTGAAATCGCTTGTTAAGAGAGTTGATGGACTAGGCAAAGATAAAATCAAATATTCAATTAGTGTTGCTCTTTTTGGTTTTAAAGAAGATAGCGATGAAGACGAAAATATAGATTTTTCAGGTTATTTTATTTCTAATGGAGTCGATACTACTCCAAGAGATATGGAAAATGCTTATACTAAACTCAACTCATACGTGGAAGATTTGATAAGAAAAGCAATAATATGCTCACAGAGATATAAAGAATATATTAATAGCCTACGTAGAGTGTTCGCACGTTCTCAAAAATATTTAGCGGTTAAAAAGTATGTAGATTCATCGTATGTTAGAACACTTTCTGTTCTAGACTATATAAATTTCGATTTACTTGTTGATAATAATATCAACGAGGAAAAGATTAATTCGGAGCTAAGAAGAAAAATTATCTAACTAGATAGAATGTGAAAAACAAATAGTCATTAATCAATTTATTAGTGAATATTAAATTCATAAAGATAGAATAAAACGTGATATTGTTTGACATATTATTTTTGCGTTGTGTTACAATACACACTAAGAGAAATCTTCAAAATCTGGAGATGCCCCTCCCTAAGCGCGGCAGTTATAAAAACAGGCGAGAAATCGCCTTTTCTTTTCACGACAAATGTAATTATTGTCAAATAAATACATTAATCTCCATTGAAATTGGGGATTTTTGTTTATATGCTTTTATTTGTTTAAAAATATCTAGGATTAAAAGCATGGAAGATAAAAAGATAATCATTGGTGAGAAAGAATATACAAGAGAAGAACTATTAGAATTTGGTAAACAACATTATCCAAAGTTCTATTGGATTTATAGAGGCTCTGGTCTTGGTTTAATTTCTATTGGGTTAATGACCGCGTTAATCTATTCTCTTGTAGCTATTGCTTTTAAAGACAAATTTGATGAAAGATTCTTATGGATCAATTATTCAATCGCTATCTCTTTTGGCTTAATGGCGGTCGCAGGTATTGTCTTATTTATCGTCTCTTTTAAAAAGAAACCAGATGAAGCATATATCAAACACGCTATTGATTATTACACAAAATTAGACGCTAATCTCAAGGCAAGAGAAGCGAAAATAAAGGCTAGAGATGAACGTATCGCTAAGAAAGAAGAAAATAAAAACGTTAATGAATTATTAAAATATAAAAAGCTTCTAGATGCTGGTGTTATTACTCAAGAAGACTACGATAAGAAAAAAGCAGAATTAATAAAATAATAATTGAAAGAAACGTATAGTTGGTTTACTATAATAGCACCATAAAGAGAGTGGCGAGAGACAAGCTCCATGACCCACCGACAACCCAAGTAATGTTGGGTGCCAAAGCTTGAATGATGGGCCTTTAGTAGATATAGAGAAGACTCCTGTTGGTAACGATGGGAGTCTTTCTCTCTTTATGAAACAAGTATATATAGACTATTCACCATATGAATTAGAGTGTATGCAACTCAATAGTGTGGAAGAGATGAGAAAGAAAATGGAAAAAGAAAGATAACTTAAGTTATAATGTAATTAATACATTACCTGATAAATCATAATTAACTAGAATCAGCTATTTTTGAAAGGGAGCAAAAAATGGACACAAGATTCGATACAAGCGTACAAGAACTGAAATATAAAGTTCTAAAAGAAATCGCTAAAGGATTATTTAACGATACATTATTAGAAGAATATAACGAGATACCTCAAAGGATATCTCCAGGACCTAAATCTACGATGAGATGCTGTATCTATAAAGAACGCGCTATCGTTTTAGAAAGAATGAAATTAGCCTTAGGCGGTAACAAGGATATTGATAATGTTGTAGAAGTTATTCCTATCGCTTGTGATGAATGCCCATTAGGGGGTTATGAAGTCACTAATAGATGCCGTGGTTGTATCGCTCATAGATGTGAAAAAGCCTGCCATAGAGACGCTGTTAAATTTGATGAAACAAAAAGAACCGCTTTTATTGATAAAGATAAATGTGTTAACTGTGGGATGTGCGCTAAAGCATGCCAATATAACGCTATTCAAAACTATTTAAGACCATGTGAACAAGCATGTAAGGTAAACGCAATATCAATGCATGAAGATCACTCCGCTCAAATTAATGATGAAAAATGTGTCCAATGTGGTGCTTGTGTCAATTTATGCCCATTTGGGGCAATTATGGATAAGAGCTATATTAAAGAAGCAATTAATATCCTAAAAGATTCTGATAATTCTAAAAAATACCAAGTATACGCTATTGTTGCACCTTCTATCGCGGTGCAATTTAAAGGCGTTACTTTAGGACAAGTAGTCACTGGTATAGAAAAACTAGGTTTTAAAAGCGTTGTGGAAGCCGCTTTAGGCGCGGATATGGTTTCTTATAAAGAAGCACAAGAACTAGAAGAAAAAGGCTTCTTAACATCAAGTTGTTGTCCAACATTTGTAACATTCATTAAGAAGTATTATCCCGAATTAGCGGATAAGATCAGCACTAACTTATCGCCAATGGCCACAATCGCTAAATGGATTAAAGAACATAACAAGAATTGTAAGATCATGTTTATTGGACCATGTATCTCCAAAAAACAAGAAATCAAAGATGAAAAAGTATCTAAATATGTTGATGTTGCATTAACGTTTGAAGAACTACAAGCAATGATTGACGCTAAAGAGATAGATTTAAAATCATTAGAAGAATCACCATTAGATAACGCTAGTTACTATGGACGTATATTTGCTAGATCAGGTGGATTAACAGATGCAGTTAAAGAAGCTTTAAAAGAACAAGGTAGTTCATTTGAAGCTAAACCGATAGTGGTTGATGGCTTAGAAAACTGCCGTTTAGCGTTAATTAAGGCTAAAGGTGGTAACGTTGATTTCAACTTTATTGAAGGCATGGGCTGTATCGGTGGTTGTATCGGTGGACCATGCTGTCTCACACATGAAGTAAGAGATAAGATGGAAGTTGATAAATACGGACGTGAATCAAAAGAAAAAACAATCCAAGATTCAATAAAGCATTTCCAAGACTAAGGGTGGGCGACCACCTTTTTCTATATCATTTGTCGAAACATATTCCATGACATATGACACGAGTGGTCAACTACTACACTGGGATTTTAAACTAATATTACGCGTAATATTAAAAATGCATAAAAACCTATTCCCTGATACGTGAGTTATCCACGATTGTTAATCTATAATATAGATTTTAGACAATATCTGGCGAAACTTGTTTTTGAATTATTTGTTCAATAGAAAGCCATTTTTTCCTGTGTTATAAAGTAGCAACTGTATGCTAAAATGTTGATGGCTAAAGCGTACGTGGTGAGGGATTATTGCAAATGAACATTAATCAGCAATTTAAACAAAAATTCAACGAACTCGATCAATTGTGCAAAAGAATGTACCCGAAATATCCGAAAGGTTTTGATGCTATGCGTCAATTTGCTTACTCTCTAGAAGGCGAAAATAAAAACACATTGCTTAACATAATCAAAACCAGAAACGTAAATACTCATGATAGTGTAAATGTTATTAGTTTCAACAAAGCGGCAGTGGACTTCTTACAGGGATTAATCGATGGAGCGAATAGAAAGTATTATAATGGCTCAAAAAATAAAATTGATTCTAACATTGAAAATCTAAGGACAAAGAATCTCAAGGTGATGGGCTCAAAGGTCAATTGGGTAATAAAGAGATATTCTTTTTTAAATGCAAACTCACTTAATGATATTAGAAGCGAATTGAACCGTCTCATTCAGCTTGAGAGAACAGCTTCTGGGTTGGAAAATGTAAAAAAACATTATTTTGATTTCTTGACAGCAGTTAAGATGATTGAGAATAGAGGCGATGTAAGAAACGCTAGACGAAAAAAGAAAGAAAACAATTTGAATTCTGCTAGAAATAGAGCCAGGAATGAAATTGAAGATTTGTATGCTGAAGTTATTAATAATACTTCGTTTTTGAACCTTATTATAAGAAACAAGGCTAAATTATTAAAAAAGAGTGCGCTTGATTCAATTGAAAGATGCAATGACTTTTATAATTTAGATGAAATTGTTGACCAATATCAGGATTTGTTTGACGATTTGTTAAATGACTAATAATGTGCCCATTATTATTGGAGGATACTAAAACATATGTTTGGAATTATTGAAATTTGCATTGGCGCAGTCATATTGCTAGCCGCTCTAATCTTCGGTATTGTGAGAATGGTTAAGACTCCGAAAGGCCAAAGATTTACAAAAGCGGCCTTAACTCGTTGGTTAATTCTTACAATTATTGGTTCTGCCGGCGGAGTAGCATTGATTGTGTTTGGCGTTTTTGCTTTATAAGGAATTATTTCTCACCATTAATAATCTCTTCTTTACTTACACCATCATAAGTCATAAACGATCTTTGATATCTAAGTTTTATTTTTTCGTGTAATTCTATTGGACTGATTACGTTAGCATCCCAACCAAATTTAAAGAAATAGTTAATAGCTTGTATTTCTGAACATCTAAACGTATAGACGTGTTTGTCGTTTTTGTCGATGGTGTATATTCTTGGTCTCATATAGAGCTGTCTTCTAAAAGACTCCAGACCTTTATCTGTGAATTTTATAACTATATCTATAGGATCGCTAGACATGAACATAACTGTTCTTTCTAATAATAAGTTATCTAATTCTTTTCCTTTTTCTTTTGATATTTTAGCGCCCATGCTATTTTGGATATTGATTTTATTAATTCTAGATATTCTGAAACAGCATGGTTTTTCTGTTTCGTCATCACGATCTATTTCGGAAGAATAACCAATTAGATAATTGTATGTTTTAGTGAAATCTTGCTCAATCTTATAAGGCGAAACATAGAATTTCCTATTATATGTTTTATCTTCTTTAACAGTAATTTTATCGTTCAAAGTGATTTTCAGTTTTCTTTGATTGGCAATTGCGGTTTGAATTTTATCAATAATCTCATAGAAAAAGATTTGCTCTCTAACGTATGTTGGCTTTTCAGCGTATTCTTCAAATATTGCTTTTAAGTATTTACCAGCATTGCCTTCGTAATACTCATCTTCTTGCGATTCTCTAAGTAGGTCCAAGTTTTCTTTATTTATTCTAAATTTCTCACCATGTCCTGATTTGTAACTTTTAGCAGCTTCAATTAAAGAATTTTCATAAACATCTAAGTGCTTATAAACAATAGTGGAAATAACGTCGCTATTGACGTTTTCAAATTCTTTTGATGAATATAATTTCAATAATTCTTCTTCTCTTTCTTTTAACCTCAACGAAATAGTGGCGTTCGCCATTTGATAAAAGTTCCTAAAAATCCTATTTAAGAACCCAGAAAAGGATTCTTCTTTTTCTGTGCTGTAAAAGTTTTTAATGTCATCAAGAATAATGATCCAAGCACTTTCAGATAAATTGATGTGCTGCTTCCATTCAGTGGAAATATCGTCAAACCAGAAACCCATATTAATTACCTCATCCCTATTATATCAATTTATTAAATAAGGAACATTAAATTGAAAATATTTTAAAAAAATCAAAAAAATAGGAACTTTAATTTAATTATTTTTTATAAAATGCCTATTTTGTACCTATCACAGGAACCAAAAATGGTAAAAAAAACTAAAAAATGCCAAAAATAGGAACAAAAACAATTAAATTTGTTGTCCTCACACATATAAATGACTTTTTCATACAATGGTGGTGCAAGGTGAAAAGGAGGAACTCAAAAATCCAAATGAAAAAATAAAACATCATTAAGAATTAAGAATTATATAACACGCATAAAGGAGGTAATCAAATGAGTGTTGTCGTAGCAATTAAAGAAAATGGAAAGATTTACATCGGTGCTGATTCTCAAGTGACAAGAGGTGGTACAAGAACCACGCTTAAGAATCCTAACAACTATAAGGTTTGGAAAGTGTTGGGGGCAGATAACTGCTTGATGGCGTCGGTTGGAGACTTAAGAGATGCTAATGTGGTCAGACTAATGGACTCACTAGTTACTGACTATGATGTCTACCGTGATTGTATCGGATTCGACTTCGTGGTTAAGAAAGTAATTCCAGAAATTGTTGGAGAACTAGCTAAATACAACTTACTAAAAGAACCCGAAAGGATTGACATGTTAAATTCTTCATTCCTGTTCGCTTACAAAGACAAGTTGTGGGTAATAAACGCCGATAGAGCGGTCATCGAAGTTGAAGACTATGTCGCTATCGGAAGTGGCAGTGATCAAGCAATTGGTAGTCTACTCTCAACAGAAGGAGAAAATCCAAAGACTAGAATTATCAAAGCTATCAAATCAAGCGCTACCTCGGACATATATGTCGATTATCCAATCATACTAACCGACACTGAGGATACGACATTCACGATTATCAATAAGGAGGAAATCGAAGATGGAAACAATCAAAATCAAAATAAAACCAAACGATCTACATCTGCGCAATGAAATGCACTTCAATGTGCAAAAAACAACCAGAGTTCAAATACACAAAAACAGAAAGAAATACGACAGAAATGTCAGCAAAAGAAACTATAGGAGGGATTTCTAAAATGATCATTACACTAGATGGAATTGCTAAAATCTTACTCACAGTAGGAGTTATTACAGCATTAACAATATATGCAATCAAGGCAAAAAAAGAAGACGTCGCTAAAATGGCGGAAGCAGTCTGTAAGCAACAATTGATTCATTTCTAGGAGGAAAGCACATGAATACATTCGACATCATATTATTCAGCTCAACAGCACTAATTGCTGTTATCTTAAAGTCTCTACTATCTATGCACCTATGGACAAATATGCGTTGGATGAATTGAGAACTATTCTTTTTTTGGATTCCAATGCTGAATATGTGAAAATAGCAGCGAGAAAAATCACTGATTATTATCGTTATTCTTACAGAGAGACTTATGAAGGGAATAGAATCGATCTTGATCCAGAAAGTTTATATATTTTAGATGAAATATTTCACAGAATTATAAACATTGCTGAATACATCGATGGCTTGAGCAAAACAATCGTCTACTATTTGTCTTTAATAGGATTTTTATTGTGCTTCTACAATCAAATTGAACGCTTGGAAGAAAAAAAGATTAGTGATTATAAACAAGTTTTTTTGGAAAACGGCAAAATTGTTTTTTACCGAGGCCACAATAACGCTGAATGGAGACTTATTCCCTCTGTTCTTAGAGGTCTTAACAAAACAATTGTTTTGAATGATGACTATTATTTTAAGCTATTGGATAATGATGGCACGGAGGAAAAATTTAACGAGTATATAAGAACACCAGATACCAACACCTATGATAAATATGCTTTCATGCAACATGCTTCATCATATTCGCCATTCATTGATTTTACGACAAACCCAATTATTTCAACTAGTTTTGCTTTGTCAAACGCGTCATCGTTTAATGATTTTCGAGGGAATGATTCTGCAATAATTGTCTTAAATAACAAGGACGAGAGCAATTTTATACGAAATAAAAAAGACGCAAAATATTTTTTGAAAAACGATTTCAATATCAGAATTATTAACAGCAAATATTTCAAGCTTGGTGAAAAGTACATGTTGGAAAAGAGCGATGGTACTTATGAAACGCTATGTATTACCTCATACTTTGATTTAATTAATGAGCTCCGTCCTGAATACAAGATTATAACTGTCCCTACTAATGATAGAATGAAGTATCAAAAAGGACTATTCCTTTGCTTCTACAATTGCCTCTGCGTTAATTCAACAATTTGGTACGAATTGAATAAAGATGCGAGTTTTTTGAAATTTATAATACCTAGAAGAACCAAAAGGAAAATGTTAGACTCAATTTATAAAGAACAAAGGCAATATGATCCGGAGCATCTTCTTGATCCTTATCTCACATTTAAAGAATAGGCTTGCCTAAGTTTGCACAACTCTTTACATTCCATCATCCAGCCTATTAGAAAGCTGAAGAGGTTTGAATGCTTTTCTAAAATTTCAAACATTCTTTTTACTAATAATATAGGAGATATTTTAGTAACAACTAGCTAAGCATATTTGATTATTGATAACTGTTGTTCCTATTAAAAACAATAAAATGGGAGTGAAAAATATGAATGACGATTTATATTCGCTTGAAACGACTAAGCAATTTTTTGAAAAATATATTAAGTTCGAACAAATTAGAGCCGATTCTCCACAAATATTTGAACGTTTTTATGATAAATACAAGGCTAGTTTTGATATGTTCAGGAGCACGAGAAACATTCTTGCACATAATAAAGTAGGTCTTACCAAAGAAAACTATCCTTTGATTGTTTCAAAGTATATGCTTGATGAGCTAAATAAAATGATTGATCGCATGACAGTAAAAGCTTATTCCAAGGCAATTAAGATTTCTGAAATAGCCTCCGTTGAAACAAGCACCTCTCTTTATGACGCAATTAAATTAATGAATGAAAAAAATTACTCATATCTTCCTTTGATTAAGGACGGAAAAATTGAGTATGTTGTATCAGAAAAAGCAATTATTACTATTCTCGCAAACAACAAAGAAGGCGTTGTTTATGACAAAACAGTAACTGTCGGGGATTATATTGATTATTTCAAATTGGACAATAATTCTAACGAGTTTTATTCTTTTGTTGGAAGAGAAACGCTGGCTTATGACTTAAACAATGAATTCAACAAGATTAAGGATGGAAAAAAATGCGGGCTGTTATTCGTAACTCAGTCTGGCAAAAAAGACGAAAAAGTATTAGGAATGATAACTTTATGGGATGTTGCATTTTAGATTAGCAAGCCTTTAAAATCATCGACTGTAAATATTAAATTCATGTGGTACTTTGACCTGTGCTAATTGTGCGCACGAAGTTTCACGCGGAAACAGTTTAAAAACTATTTCTTCCTGTGCTAAACTTTTAAATGGGTTGGATTTTTTAAGTGCAATTAGATGAGTAAAAGAAAACTTAATTTTATTGATTTGTTTGCAGGTGCAGGTGGACTGTCTGAAGGCTTTGTAAAGGCTGGTTTTTTACCTATTGCTCACGTTGAGATGAATCATGATGCTATTGAGACTCTCGAAACAAGAGAAGTTTTTCATTATTGCTCGAAACATGATTTAAACGCTCAATACAATTCTTATCTTCAAGGGCTAATGTCTAAGGACAACATCAGAAAGCTCGTACCTGCAATTAATTTAGAACGCGTCATCGAAGAAGAAATGAGTGAAGACAATCTAAATGAGCTCTTTTCTAAAATCGATACTTTGATGAAAAAACAAAAGATACACAAAGTGGTGGACGTAATTATTGGCGGGCCACCTTGCCAAGCATATTCTTTAATAGGTCGACCAACCAATAAGGACAAAGAAGGTGACAAACGCCTTTATCTCTATAGGGTCTATACAAAGTTCTTGGAAAGATATCAACCTAAGATGTTTGTTTTTGAAAATGTCCCAGGAATCCTATCTTGCACATCAGATGAGCATTCGCATTTTGAAGACATTAAAAAGTGTTTTACTGAAGTTGGATATGAAATCGAATATAGAGTGCTTTGCGCAAAGGATTACGGAGTTTTGCAAAACAGAAATCGTGTCATTTTGATTGGCTGGAAAAGAGGTTCTGAATGGCATTATCCAGAAATAGAAAAGAAAAAATACAAAGCTGTAATCAATGACTTGCTTGCTGACCTTCCCCCAGTTCAACCTGGAGAATTGAATAATAAGTACCGTGGTGGAAATTATAGTAGTTATTTAAAGAGAGCATCAATAAGAAAACCTGGTGATGTTTTAACATGGCATCTAGCTAGACCAAATAGAGAACTTGATAGAAACATCTACAGATGTGCTATTCGTCTTTGGGACACAAAACACCAGAGACTTAATTACAATGATTTGCCAGACGATTTAAAAACTCACAAGAATCGTTCATCTTTTACCGATAGGTTTAAAGTTGTTCCAGCTGATTTGGAGTCTTGCCAAACTATCATGGCCCACATTTCTAAAGATGGTCATTATTTTATTCATCCTGATATCAATCAAGCTCGTTCTCTTACGGTTAGAGAAGCTGCTAGAATTCAATCTTTCCCAGACAATTTCTATTTTGAGGGAAGTCGTACTTCTGCATTTGTCCAAATTGGTAATGCGGTTCCGCCTTTATTAGCTGAAGCAATTGCGAAAGGAATTAAGAACCTCCTCGTTTCTAAATTAAAGGAGAAAGCTGATGAGTAACACAATTATCGAACAATATGGCGTTACCAAAAAGCAAGCTTTGAAGGCTTCTCCTTTTAGCTGTTTTGATGAAAGTGATATTGAACCACAGCCACATCAAATTGATGCTTTTGTTAGATCCATCAAATCTTTAGATACGGGAGGGCGTTATCACGTCTATACGCCACCGACATATCCTTAAATTGAAATGTTATTTCAAATCGGTCATCAAACAAAACCACTTTCTTGACAAATGTGGTGATAATAGCCTGAATGGAATTAGATTCTAACAGGCTATTTTTTATTTTGAACTTGTAATAATCAAAAGCCATCTTTAGTGCTGATGGGGTGAATTTGATAGCATTTAGGCACGCGCTTAATTGATTTGAATAAAGTTTAATAGAATTATCGATTGTTGTTTTTTTGGCCGTGTAAAGGGCTTTATCAATTGTTCCTGATAAATAGAGGTCTAATAGTTTTGAGCCTTGTTCTTTCAGGTCGTTAATTTGTTTTTTCAATTGTGCTGCATCTTTTGATTGAGATGTTTGTTTTATTTTTTTTGATAAGGCCTCTGACAAATCCTTTAGAATCTTTTCTTCAGATAGAAACGTTAAAAGGCAGTCAACAATAGTTTTTTCAGCGATATCCTTTTTGATGAATCCGTTGGGTTCTTTATTGCGGCAGCGATAATATTGATAGACTTTGCCTTTTTTATATGATTTATATCCTGTCATCGCTTGGCCACATGAATGAAATAAAATTCCTGTTAATAAATAAAGCGATCCTTTGTCTTTGTGACGAATCCTAGGTTTAAATCTGGTTTGACATTCATTAAACAATTCGCGGTCAATAATTGGTTCGCAAAAGTTCGGATAGATATTATCGCCAAACTTATAGTCACCTGTATAAAATGGGTTCTTAATGATGATGGTTATTGAGCAGAGAGAGAAATCGTTGCCAGCGCGCGTTTTAATTCCACGTTCTTTTAATAAACGAGCAATGGTAGCAAGCTGGATGCCATCGGCAAATTGATTAAAAATTGTTTTAACAACACTAGCTTCTTCTGGAACAATAACAGGTTTTTTATCTTGGTCCGTTGTATAACCATAAGGGACAGTTCCAAGAACACGTCCTTTAGCAACTGCAACGCGCTGTCCTTTTTTTGTTTCGCGTGAAAGGTTTTGCGAATAATATTCATTCATTCCTTCAAGAACTGATTCCAAAATAATCGATTCTGGGGAATCGTCCAAATGTTCTAAAACAGATATGACTTTAACGCCATTTTCTTTTAAAACTTGTTTTGAAATTGCGCTATCAATTCGACTTCTAGCAAAGCGGTCTAATTTATGAACGATGACAAGTTCAAATTGTTTCTTCTTTGAATCATCTAACATTTCAAGGAATGATGTTCTTCCTTCTGTTGTTGTTCCTGTTTTGGCTTCATCAACATAAAACCTTAGAATTTGGTGACCTTCTTTTTTGCAGAATTCTTTTATAGCATTTTTTTGTGCTTCAATAGAAAAACCATCTGCTTGGTTTTCGCTTGAAAATCTACAATATCCAACCGCTATCATTTGCCATCATCCTCGTCATCTTTTTTATCTTTTTTCCTAAATAACATTGCTATACCAAACGGAATGACAATGAATAGTGGTGTTAAAACAATAATCAACCACAACATTAAGCATCACTTCCTTTCATTTGTAAAATAGCATCCAGATTTAGCAATTGGAATAATTGTTTTTTTGTTTCATCATTTCTAACTTTGAACTTAATAAAGTTAAGGATTTCATCCAATTGTGATTCGCTTAGGCTAAACAAAAACAGGTAAGCCAAAATGTGATATCTGGTTGCATCTTCTTTAGAACAGTTGCCTTCGATAATTATGTCATTAAACTTGGAATCGATTAAAGCTGGAAGAATATCAAACAAAGATTCATCCTTAAAACCTTTTTTAAGCATTTCTTCACCAGCGATAATAAATGGATCAGAATTCATAGCGTGTGCAATAGCGCAAGCGTTTTCATATGAAAGATTTATGTCGTTGTTTTCAAGTTGTGTGATGGTGGAACGATTAACACCTAACTTTTTGGCTAGTTCCAATCTGGTCAAGCCGAGATTAAGTCTTTTTGCTTTAATATTGTTCATAACATGATTTTCCTTTCATAATTATTATACAAAATTAAATAAAAGAACTTTAACAAAAAATGTTGACAGCGTTTTACTTATAAATTATCATATAGTCAAGTTGACAGGAAATTCCTGTTAAGAAAGGCCAAAAGATATGATAACTAGACAAAGAAAAATCGCCGAGATGACAATCGAGGAAAAAACAGACTTAAATACAGCCTGTGACTTCCTTGCTGCAGAACTCGGTTTTTGTTTTAGCAAAGGTGTCGAAATGCTAAAAGAAACGGTTGATACCGCAACCAATCAAAAAGCTTGCACGGAATTATTTAATTCGTTGCTAGCGCTTAAAAGAATCGAATGTTTTGAACAGTTAGAACAAGCTGATTTAGTCACTATCGCCATCAGATATGGAATGCCAATGAGGAAGTTATATCGTTATGAACAATTTAACCGCTAAATTACAATGGGAATTTTATATCCAATGGTGCAGGGATAACCATCTTGAACCTAAAGAAGCCAAAAATCTTAAGGCCTATTTAAAAGAAATCGCGTTTGATGCAGATAAAAGAAATCTTCAATTAGGAAGGATTTAGAAAGGGAAAATTATGCCAGAAGAAATTAAAATTTCATTCGATTTAGAACCGTCTGAAAGATTAAAGCAAGAAATCGAAACACTTAATGAAAAAGACACCACAGGCAGAAGAATTGGTGCGTTCTTATTAGAACAATTTAAAAAAGATCAACCTTTATCCGATGCTTATCGCGATAGAAAAGTCACTTTAGAAGATGTTGTTAAATACGTTGTATCGATGGCGGAAGATTGGGCCAAAAACGTTTATGGCGGTTCACATGATTGCTTTATCGATGATGAAGTTGTCTTTGGATGGGTTATTCATTTTATCCAAGATGGTGATCTTCCGGAAAACAGACCAACTATGGAAAAGATAGTTATCTTAACAGAGGAAGAAAAAGAAGATGCCAAAGCGGCAGCTTTAAAGCGTTTTGAAGAAGAACAATACAACGAATTAGTCACAGCTGAAAAGGCAAAAAAAGAAGCTGAAGAAAAACGTCTAAAAAGATTAAAAGATAAAGAAAAGAAAGAACGTGAAGAAAGCGGTCAAATGCTTCTATTTGATTTTGATTCAGAGGATTAGTTATGTGGACAGAATTAGTGCATCAGCCTAAAGAACTAACAGACTTTATCGAAAGCATGAAAGCAAACCATTTAACATAAACTTGATTTATACAAAGGACGTTATCTTGAAATTTACAAATATGCGGATCGTGAAGACGATATGGCGGCTCTACATGCAAAGACAATTTCAGTAGATGATTCAAAATCTTTAATTACATCTGCCAACTTATCTTTCCATGGTTTAGAAAAGAACATTGAATTAGGTTGTTTAATTGATTCATCAGATTACGCTAAGAAGCTTCATTCGCTTTTTAGTGACCTCATTGAAACAAGAAAAGTAAAAAAAGTTTATTAGTGCATAATGCATGCACGTGTACGATATCACGTGCAAATAACATTTGATCCCCAGATCTTCGTGTGATCTAATATAAAAGAGGTTAGATGTTATGGATTTATCGAATTACTTCTTGGCAGCACCAAGTGATTTGCACCTTTTAGGCAGGGAAAAGGAACTTCAATTATTAAAAGTTTATGCCTTCAACGCGTACTTCAATGCTGATCCTTTATACACAGATAATGTGAATAATGGATGCACTTATAGAAGAGATGCTCATGGTGGAATCGATGGTGTTTTTATTAACGAAACTTTAGAAGAAAACACAATTGAATGTCTCCACTCTTATTTTGTTGGTGAAGGACCATTTGTTTTAAACGAAGTTTTCAATTTCTTAAATAGGATTTCAGCTGAATTAGACGACATTAGAAAAGGGCGTTTTGTTAACAACAAAGAAGCCGATGATTTACTAAGAGAATATTTAGATGAATCAGAAAACAAAAAGGTAATCATTAGAGTTATTACTGATTATTCTTGTGATCCAACCGAAAAATATAATTTAAATAAAAAAATCGAAGCTTTTAGTGTTAACGTTAAAAATCTCGAGGTTTCAGCGGTGGTTGCTTTTGGCGATGACGTAAAAGCTGTTATCGAAAGCAATAGAGCGCCTTTCGATTGGGTTGAAGAAGGAAAAGTAGTTCTTGATGAAGCTGAGAACTTCTTGAGATTTAAAGACCATAGTATCGTTTGCAATATCTCAGCAAAATCTTTAAAAAAATTATGGGAAGATGAAGGCGATAGAGGTTTATTAGCCATGAACCTTCGTTATTACATTAAATCCACTAATATTGATAATAAAATCGAAGAATCTATCTTGTTTGACGGAAAAGACTTCTGGTATTTAAACAACGGTATCATTATTGTTTGTAACGATTATAAAGTTGTTGGAAACGAGGTTTGGTTAAAACAATTCTCAATCGTCAACGGTGGTCAAACATCTAGAATGATTGGAACTATACCGTTCAACGATGACTTCTATATTAGCTGTAAAATCATTAAAAATGTTTTCGAAACAGCACAAGAGAAAAACATGTTTATCTCTAAAGTTGCTGAAGCGTCCAATACTCAAAAACCAATTAAGGCAAAAGATATCATTGCTAATAGAATAGAACAAAGAAACCTCAAATCATTAATGCAAGAGAACGGAGTATTCATTGAAATAAAGCGTGGTGAAAAATGCAATCATGAGATTTATCCAGAAGCATGGCAACGCACTAAGAACAACGAATTAGCTCAAGACCTATATTCGTTTGTATTTATGGAACCAGGCCCAGCCCGTAACAGCGTTTCTTCTATGCTTTCCAATGAAGAAAAATACAATGTAATTTTTAGAGAGCATGAATATTCATTTGATTTCTTGCGTGACGTTTTGTTCTTAGAAAAAGCTTATAAGGAATATCAAAAGAAAATTAACAAAGACAAGGATGACTTTGATGATAGTTCAATTAAGAAAGGCCTTGTTAAAAACGGCTTATGGTATTGCTTGGCAACAATTGGTTATGTTTTAAAACTCTATTACAACAAAGAATATAGAGATAACATGTATCAATATCGTAACCAGGATTTAAAATATTCACTCTATTCACCAGAACTTGCATTTATGCATGGTTTCATTGATAGAGAATACTCTTACAAAGAATTCAGAGATTCTGCTTTTGAATTATTCGATTTAGTTTTTGCTCAACTAATTGTTAATCAATTCAAACTTGCTCGTGATAGCAGTCCTTCACTTGCTTATTCAAACTGGACAAAATCAAACACTGGCTTCAATGGAATTAGGTCGATGATTAACTTAATTACATTTGATAATAAACAAGAGTTCTTAATCAATGCTATTGCTAAGTATTTCGTTAAGATAGACGATGATACTATGAATAAGAACATCGATAGGTATGTTGATTACTGCAAAAAGAACAAGAAGATTAAATCCAAAGATAATCTCGGTAACGAATTGTCTGAAAACGATGAAGCGTTAAGAAACGAATTGATGGTCTTTAGGCTTAATTATTCAACTCAAAAGCACATCCCAGAAAGAAATATCTATACAGACAAGATGATAGATAGAATGGTAATAGAAAAGCCTGTCACTGATATCGAGTTGAAGAAGATTGTTAGTGCAAACACTGTCTACTTCTGCGGAAAGAAAATTCTAGAAATCATTATCAAATATATTTAGAAAATTGGCGGTCTAAAAACGGAATTTAATTTTGCAATTCACATTTTCTTAATTATAATCAAAAAAATCTAGCAATAACCAATACATTAGTGTATACTCATCAATGCGGTCGTTTAGTGACTCTCTCCAGAGGTGAAGGACGTAATTTCTTTCTCGAACTGTCTTGACGAAAGGACAAAACTACCCCAAGGTGACGGAGTTAAATTGAGTTTCCTACCTGGACGGCAGTCGATTCCAGGTATAAGGCTGGTTGTTCTATTAGGAACGTAAAACAAGATGTACAAAATGTACTGAGTTTGTCTAAGCAGCAAAAGCTAACTAAACTAGTGTAAGACTTAGAGTAACTACCAGCGGGGAAGGCGCCAAGTGGGCGCCTTTTGATTTATTTATTAAGCAATTCGCTTTATATAGATATATTCAGAATCGATAATGACATCTGATTCTTTGTTATATAAATTCTTTAAATAATTAAGATTTTCAATAACGTCATCGACACCAGCGTCTTTGTTATCAGAGAATCTAGTTACTAAATCTTCAACTGATGATTCTCTCTTTTCCGCCATAGACTTACTGCTGTTTTCTAATTTGTCAGCTTGTTTATTAGCTTTCATTTTGCTGAATAATTTACTAAAAGCACCAGTAATAGAGGATACGCCTTTCATAGCTTGTGACTTACCGCTTTTCTCCGCCATTTGTTTGACTGTTTTAGATGTTTCGTTATAGAAATCTATATACTGTGTCGAATGGTTTGTAATATCTTCAATGATTGAGTTAATGAATTCTTCACTAAAGTTTTCTAATAAAACAACATCTAAGAATGATGAATAAGCATAGATATATAACGCTAAGCGATAATATTTAAATCTTGTTTGGATTTCATTTAAGGCTTTATCTATTTCGATATGGACACCTTTTTTAAAACCAACAATTCTCTTTTCCGCTAATTCTTTATAGAAGAGAACATTGTGTTCAGCGTTTCTTCTAATTTCAATTACTTGTGCTTCTCTACTATGTAAGAACTTTTCGTTATCAAAGTTATGATGATATTCTCTAACGATAGTGTTAAGCGTTAAGAAGTCCGCTTTTAAGGCTGTTTGTTTATCTATTTCTAAAAATTCAACAATCGCTTTTTCTCTAGCGATGATATCAGTTAGTTTGGAATTAATAACCACTAATATTGCTGAAAAAACAGCAAACTCAGTTAATTCCATAGAATTGATATCTTTAAGATTCTTTTTAGTTTTGTTTTTATTACGTTTAATCTCTAGACCAAAACGCGATAGTGTATTGCTCTTTAATGATTTCTTAAGATCAGCGACATTTGAGATGTTGCCATTTAATATATCATTAAGAACATCTGTTCCTATACTTGTTAATTGATTAACTATTTCATTACCAAAAGATGATAAGTCCATAATTGGTAAAGCACAGTATTCATCTTTATTAATATTATCTAAATCTTTAATGGTTAACTCACCATTATCTAGTGCTGCTAATATGTTATTTTTATCCATGAAATAATTATAAAACCAAAAACGTCCTTGTACATACACATACGTATAAATATTCCTTTATACCTTTATAAATAAAAGCGTATTATTTGCTTAATCATGTTTTTGAGAATATAACTTATAGACGAGAAGAGTATCGAACTTCTCACGTAACAAACATTTGGTTTTTTTGTTTAATGTTTGCTTTACCTTTAAAAACCGGCGAAGACCGACTATTCTTGGTCGGTCTTTGTCGTATCTTAAGCATCTTTCTTTATGAATATTTATATATGGATTAGAATATGAGCATAGGTAGGTAATATTAATGAGTATTTATGATTACAAAGTCACCAAAAGAAATGGTGAAGAATTAAGTTTAAAAGAATATGAAGGTAAAGTTATTCTCGTAGTGAATACCGCGACAGGATGTGGTTTTACACCTCAATACGCTCCAATTGAGGAGTTGTATAAGAAATATCATGATAAGGGATTAGAAATATTAGATATTCCTTGTAACCAATTTGGGGAACAAACTCCTGGAACAGATGAAGAAGTACATGAATTTTGTCAACTTCATTTCAATACCACATTTGATCAAATGAAGAAATCAGATGTTAATGGTGAAAATGAATTACCTTTATATACATATTTAAAATCCAAACAAGGATTTAAAACATTTGGGGAATCAAAGATGGCTAAGATGATGGCTAATATGTTATTCAACTTAGATCCTGATTTCGCTAAGAAGAGTGACATCAAATGGAACTTCACCAAATTCGTTATCGATAGAAAAGGTGAAGTAGTGGCCCGTTTTGAACCCACTATTGAGATGGAAGAAGTCGAAGAATGCATTAAGTCACTTCTTTAATCGTATAAGTGTATCTATATAATTTTTTTGTTTCTCTAGTATATAATGCTAATCGGTTATCCTTTTATTTGCTTTTAAGGGAAACTAATCTTCCTGGTAATTCGGGAAGATTTTTATTAACATTTTTACGTTATTTCACTAAAATAATGAAGATGGATAAAAATAATACTGATAATCACAAAGAAAAAGTGTATGATAAAAGTAAGGTAGCTAGAATTGGTATAGGGGCATTTCTAGTTATCGATTTTATTATCTTCATTATTTTCTTCTTATTGTTCCCAAGATATTGTTCAAATAAGAGCAATGTTAATAGTTCATCTTTATCATCTTATAAAGAACCATATGATGGTACAGAGCTTAATAATAGATTAATAAATCTAGTTAAAGAACAATTAGAATATAATCTCTTTGATGAAGATGATATTAAAAACATTATTTCTTTTAGATACGATGAAGATGTACAAGGTAACTTTAAGATAAGCTTAACTGTCTCTAGTGATACGAATGCTTATCTATATACCGCTTCTAAATGTAAATACGAAATAAAAGATGATAAGGATAATCCTTTTAATCACCTCAATAGTGGTGACTTCACTATTACAGGTGATGTATCAGTTAGTAAATATAAAATCACCGCGAATAGTTATATTGGTGAGACTAATAACGAACATAACGGTAAAGTTGGTTTCTTCATTGCTTATGAAACTATTACCAATGATAAATATTTCAGTGGTTACCATTTTAAAGATAATAAATTAAATATCTATCAACATATTGAAGTTAATGATGAATTCGCATTAGCGAAAGATGTTGATCCTTTAAAAAACACTAAACCTGGTGTTGGTGCGACAGTCATAACACTTAATAATGATCATCCACTTTATGATTACTATACATATTTAAGGGCAACAGAAAAATAACGCGAACACAGTGGCAAAAATCCTTTAACGTTATCTCATAATTGATTACAATATAAGTACATAGCCAGAGAAATACTGGCTGCGGGGATTCCCGCATTTTTTATTTTTGATAAAATTGAAATAATCATGTTTCTTAGCACAAAGCACGTTGAGACTGTAGCATGTCTACGACTAAAAGAGTGATAGGCTCTATCACTTATTATATTCATATAATAAAAACATTAATATCAAGAATAATAGGTGATGGCAGTATGCCGTTATCTATTTTTTTCTGATAATCAAAGATTAGAAAGTAGACTGAGCAGTAGATAAAAAAGCATAAACATTTTGTAACGATATAATTGACAAAAGCCTCAGCACTGACAAAAATGTCGATTTTGCCTTTTAAACTTTTTAATAATGTGTGTATAATAGACTTGACAAAAACCT
>JAGBLL010000100.1 GCA_017635465.1 Bacilli bacterium | reverse complement strand
GCCACTTTCTAAGTCGTGAGTAACAACTGATCCAGCGCCGACAACGACATTATCGTGAATTGTGACACCAGGTAAAATAGTGACATTGCCCCCAAACCAGCAATCGTTGCCAATAGTGATAGGCGCGCCATATTCTCTATCGGTGACATAACCCTTTTCTTCATCGAAATATAATTCTCTTTCAGACGCCACTAAGGAATGAAGTGCGGTTAATATTGAGATATTTGGTCCAAAAAAGCAGTTATTACCAATACGGACTGGACAAACATCTAAGATTACTAAATTAAAATTAAAGTAAACATTCTTACCAAAATATGTATTTTCACCATAGTCCACGAAGACTGGACCTCTCACAAATAAAGACTCATCACTATGTGGGAAGATCTCTTTAAGGAATTTAGCTCTATCGGGATGGTCTTCTGGTAAGTTGTTATATTTGATACAAGCCTCGCTCATTAATATGCGACGATGATATAAAGGCTCCTCCATGGAATCATAGATTTTACCCTGTAACATTTTTTCTTTTTCGCTCATGCCATAATTATCCAACAAATATTAAAGTAAAACAAACAAAATAGAAGAAGTGAAAATACTATGTGAATTGAAAAACTAAATTCCGTTTTTAGAATTAAACTTTGTTTTTCGGAATTTTCTCTTACAAATGGTATGTTTTATATGTCTATGCTTCCGTCGAAAGGAGGTAATTAACATATGAAACAAAAGCATATGACAAAAGAAATGAGAGAAAGAATAGAAAAAGGGATTAGAGAAAATGAATCATTGAAACAAATAGCTAAAGCCATTGATAAAGACCCTACAACAATATCAAAAGAAGTGTTAAAACATAGAAGTGAATTTGTTCCTGTTAGTCAAGTAAATATCCCAACACCATGCACCAAATGTCAAAAGTATCTAAACTGTCATTTAAGTAAAGTTTGTAGTAACGAATGTCCAAATAACAAACAATGCCGCTCATGCGGTAGAGTTGATGTTCCTAATCGTTGTTCAGAATATGTTAAAGCAACATGCAAAAGATTAGAAAGATTTCCGTATGTTTGCAATGGATGCAAAAGAAAAACAAGGAGCTGTATGCTTGCTAAATATGAATATGTCCCTATATCCGCTTATCGAGAGTATGAAAAAACTCTTCATGAATCTAGGCAAGGTCTTGATCTAACTGGAGAAGAATTTAAAAGGATTGATGATGCATTAAAAGAAGGATTTGATAAAGGTCAATCCATAAATCATATAATCGCTAATAACCCAGGATTAAAAATATCGGTTAAGACTGGATATAACTATGTTAATTCTGGAAATTTTAAAGTTAAGCATAATGATCTACCTAACTATATGAATCACATCTTAAAGAAAAGAAAGATTATTTCTAAAGACTATGATTATCAAGAAAATAAAGACATGAACCGCAGAGGCAGGGAATATTATGACTATCTATTATTTATCGATGAAAACGACATCATATATCACGGGGAGCTCGACTGTGTTGGAGTAACTAAAAATTATGTTGGAGCTTTACTTACCATCATTATCCCTAAATGGAGTTTCTTGCTTCTATATAAGTTAGACACCAAAGATATGGCTCATGTTAATGAAAAAATTGAATTTGTTTATCAAATGATGGGATATGAAAAATTTAATAAATATCTAGGTGTTCTTTTAACTGATAGAGGTCCAGAATTTAATGATTATAAAGGCATCGAATTTGGTGAAGATAACATTAGAAGGTGTCATTTATTCTATTGTGATTCAGGAAGGTCCACTCAAAAGCCATTTGTTGAAAGAATTAATCGAGAAATAAGAAGATATGTTTTTAAAGGACAATCAGTAGAGAATGTTACCCAAGAAGATTGTGATTTAATCGCTTCTTATATCAATAATATGACTTTAGATGGGTTAGGAAATAAAACGCCTTACGAATTCGCAAAAAGATTCTTGGGTGAAGACATATTAGAAAAGCTAAATATCAAATATATCAAGCCCGATGAATTAACTATTAAAAATATCGATCTAATTAAACACGAATTAAAAAAATCCAAGTAGAAGCCAACTACCTGGATAAGCATATGACGGAAGCATAAACGGAATTTACTCTTACAACGGAATTTACCGTCACCTTTTTGTATGCTTCCAACACCTTATTTTTATCGTTATTTTCTTCTAATTGTAAGAGTTTGAAATATTTAATTCCGTTTTATACAAAGAAAAACTCCATTAAATAGAATTTAGTCTTTCAAAAAAACTTTTAATTCTATAAACGGAATTTAGTTTTTCAAGTTACAGTTTTTGAAATTTTATTTAAAATTATGCTTGCTTCACGCTCTTCCACATTTTTTCAACTTTCTCTTGTTGAGTGCCGAAATCTTTCATGATACAGCATCTTTTAAGAGCTTC
>JAGBLL010000099.1 GCA_017635465.1 Bacilli bacterium | reverse complement strand
TCCCCAATAAAAATTTATGCTTAAATAAAATAATTAAAATATTTTTCAAAGAAATATCTAAAACCTTTAAAATTTATTATTTTATTTTTATAAATATTGATTAATATAAAAAAAATAAAAATTTAATATAAAACAATGAAGCACGTTTTCTTAATTCTCTTACTCTGCTTGATATTTCAAAGCGTTTTAACCGCAAGAGGATCTCTCAAAATGAGAATGGAAAAAGCTGCACAGGCCTTAAAGCTCATATCAAAAACAAAAGAAAAAAACTTAAGAAAACTTCAAAATACCGATGTTGTTTCTGATACTGAAGCTGGAGGTAGTTCCTCAGGAAATCAAACTGAAACATCCGGAGTCATACCCGATACATCAGTACAAACAAGTCTTCCAGTTGAGAATTATATTGATAATTCACCAGCAGACGCACCAGAAAGTGCAAATGCAACAGCATCCAATGCCAATGTTTCTGTTGATAAACCCGTAGCTGTAAAGCCTAAGACAACCGGAAATTCAAATGCTGCCGTTCAGGTTACTAAATTCCATGGATTCAGAGCTCCAAGGGGACCTGGAAGAGTTAACTTTGGTGTATTTTTCTATTTTGTTGGAAGACCAATTGTTAAATTTATTGTAATGAGATTAAGAATTACATATAAAAGTGGATTAAGAAATTTACAAGAAACAACAGCTGAATCTGCCAGAACTGATTGTACATTGTCTGATCCATCATTGGCTGGAAAAACTCTCTCTGAAGAAGAAGGAAAAAACATTAATTACAATTGTGAAGCTAATGCAACACAAGGAGATGCCAGTACTGCTAATTTTACTTTAAATACCGATGTTCCTATGACAATGGTAAATGCAAATGGTACTTCTGAAGCTTTAGATTTTTCTGAAGTAAATTTCAATGGAGATGCTACCGATGAATCTACAAGTCTTCAATCTAATACACAGACAATTAGTGAGTCATATATCTTCACAGCTACTAGTTGGAGATTTACTAAGAAGGTTTTAGTATTAACAGGTACACTTTCTTCTGGAAGACGTCTCAGAAATCTTGCTCTAACTGAAGGACAAACAGTACAAATGACTTTAATAGATAATTCAAATAATGGAAATAAATATGACTGTACTATTAATGGTGTTTCATCATCTTCTTCTACTTTAGAATGTGATACTTCCAATAATCCACTTAAAACAACCGTAGGAAAACTTAATTTAAACGCTGGTACAGCCAATAACAATTCAACTCTATTTACCCTTAAAATGAGTGATAATCTTGATGGAAATACCCCAATAGTGACTGCTAGTTCTTATGTCAAACCAACAGCTGAAGTGTATGATAATAGCACAAATGATAATCAAGCTGAAAGAGGAAATGCCACTTCTCAAGATGCCACTGTTAATGCAAGTAAACCAGTTTCCTCAAAAGGTCAAGTAGTTGATATAAAAGATAATCCTGTTCAAATTTTGAAATTCCATTCCTTTAAAGATAGAAGAAGTGATCAAGGAATAATTAGTTTTGGTTCATTTTTTTATTTCATTGGAAGAGCAATTCCATATAGTGTAATATTCAGATTAAGAGTTAATTATAATTCAAGATTAAGAAATTTACAAACAGGAACAGCGGATTCTTTAAGAAGTGATTGTATCATTGTTAATGAAAGTTTATATGGAGAAAGTACTACTAATGGAAAAAGTGTCAATTATTACTGCACAGCAAATCCAACAAGAAGTGATAGGATTTCTAAAGTTCAATTAAATACAGATTTTAATTTGGCTTTAGCGGATATAAATGGAGATGTATCCACTTTAGATTTTAATTCAGTCAGTTTCAATGGAATTGCTTCAGACGAAGCAACAAATATTCAAAGTAATACAGCTGAATTAAGTGGTATGACAACCATAAATGATGCAATAGCAGTTGTACAAAATTATTATTTAGCAATTTCAGGAACACTTGATGAATCTTCGAGACGTCTTAGAAGACTTGCTCTTAGAGATGGTGAAACAGTTACAATGGATTTAAAGACTATTTCAAATGGATATTATATAACAAACAAATATGATTGCATCTTTAATAGAATATCAACAAATACAGGTGGATTATTATGCGATACCTCAAGGAATCCAATTAATACAAATGTTCCAAATCTTCATCTATCAACAGGTAATTCTTCGGATACTCTTATAACAGTCAAAATGAAAAATTGGTCAGGTAATAATACCTCTTTAGTTGCATCAAGCCAGAATAAATCTACTTATAATAAAAGTTCAAGTGGTTTAAGTGGAGGTGCAATTGCCGGTATTGTTATTGCATGTGTTGTTCTTCTTGCTGGTGCTTCAATTGCTGCTATCATGCTCAGAAAGCCTACTTCTTCTCCTCCTTATGAAAGCACAACTGCTGTAGATTTAACAAATGAGAGTACCCAAAATATATA
>JAGBLL010000098.1 GCA_017635465.1 Bacilli bacterium | reverse complement strand
TCCGCTTGGTATTCATGATGAGTACGAAATGATGAACGGTAGCGGTGCTTGTAGTCTTTGGGTTAAGAAAGCGAAATTTCTTGGATTAACTGCTCTTGGTGTTTGCGACCTTAATACACTTGCGAGTTCTATATCATTTAAGACTGCTTGCAGTAAGAGTGGTTTGAAGTCTATTATCGGAGAAACTATTACAGTAGCACGTAATTACGACAAAACAAAAGAGATTCAAGAGACCTTTGAATTGAAGTTATATGTACTCAATGACGAGGGTTGGGGAAATCTTTTATATATTTCCAAACTGATAAACGTAGATTATCACGGATTCATTCCAGCCGATAAACTCTATGAGTATGGTAATGGATTAGCCTTGGTCATCCCGAAAGAAAGCGAGTTTAATTATGTTATTGATGATTATGACGCTGCTGTTAAGTTGTTGAAGAAATATAAGAAATCATTTGATAAGGTTTTCTATCAGATTGATACAGTAGAATACACCGCAGATAGTCTTTTCAAAAAGCATCTTTCAAACATAGATAAGTACATCAGTAATTACCGAAAGAAAGTTAAGCCAATAACTATCAATGATGCTTACTATCTTGACCGAGAGGAAAAAGACCTCAAGACCATACTGAATAAGATTACAGGCAAGGCAGCGCCAGAGACCGCTGACCAATTCCTAAAGACCGCTAAAGAGACCATCGAGAGTTACGCTGAGTGGTTAGAGGATGTAGAGCCGTTGTTTGAGGTTATAGTCGAAGGCATAGACAACACTGTAGTGCTTGCTAACTGCGTTTCGTTTAAGTTAGATGTATCTGAACGTAAGATACCGAAATTCGAGGTTAAAGACCCAGAAGCAAAGTTTTTCAAGGAGTTAGAAAAGGGCATCGAGCGTAAACTCATAGGCAAGATTCCTAAGAAAGATATGCCAAAGTATATGGAGCGTATCGAAACCGAATGTCAATTAATAGTTCCAAACGACCTTTGTAGTTATTTCTTGATTCTTTGGGACATTATGAACTATTGTAAAAAGAATAACATAATGGTTGGACCAGGACGTGGTTCAGTTTGTGGTAGTCTTGTAGCCTATTGTCTTGATATTACTCAGATAGACCCGATTCCTTACAAATTGTACTTTGAGAGATTTTTAAATCGACAACGTATTGAAATTGGTAAGGAAATATTTGTGGAGTTAGAGAATGGAAATAAATTGCATTTCTATAATGATGAATCTGTAATATTAAAAGGCGGTAAGAAGATTAAAGCAATAGATTTGAAAGAAACTGATGATATAGATGATAATTTTATAAAAACTCAAGTATGATTTAGAAAGTGCTAATAATTATAAAATCGTATGAGAGTTATTTATAAAATGACATTATTGACTAATGGAAAGATTTACGTTGGTCAACATACAGATGATACCGATAACTTACAATATTTTTATAAGAATTATTGGGGTAGTGGTACGTTGTGGATGAATGTATTAAAATCTTTGAGAAAGAAATATGGTAATAAATGGAGAGATTATATTTCCAAAGAAATACTATTTCAATCATTATCATGTTCAGATAAATGTCTTAATGAGATGGAGCGTTATTGGATAGTGAAGTTAAATTCATTGTTTAATTTCGGTAAGGGCAGCGGATATAATTTATTACAAGGTGCGTCAAAATCCTGTTGCAGAGTATCTGAAGAGACTAAGAAGAAATTGAGAAAAAAGATGACTGGTAAAAAACGCTTTGATGGTTTTCCAGAATGGATTAGTGCTGTAAATAAAGGTAAGATTAGAACACCTGAAATGAGAAAGCGTTATTCAGATGCTCAAAAGAAAAGATTTGCTAATGGTCCAGCTGGCTTTGAAGGTAAGCATTTTACAGATGAGCAAAAACGTAAAATTTCTATTGCTAATAAGGGTAAGATTAGGACACCTGAAATGAGAAAAAGATTATCTGAAGCAAGAAAATCATTACATTTGCATCATACCGAAGAAGAAAAGATAAATCAATCCAATAAATTAAAGGAGTATTACAAAACACATGTTCATCCGATGAAGGGTAAAAAATTATCGCTTGAACATATACAAAATATAAAAAATAATTTACCTGATTTTTCAGGAGAAAGAAATGGTATGTATGGTAAAAGATTTATAACCGATGGCAAGGTTAATAGACTAATAAAAAGCGATGATGAATTACCATTAGGTTGGAGATACGGCATGGCTTGTAAAAATAAAAGAAAGAAATGAAGATTAAAAGTTTAGTCATAAAGGACAAGGCTGTGGATTTGCCAGACGTAGATGTCGATTTTGAGACTACAGCGAGGGATAAAGTGAAGCAATATTTAGTTGATAAGTACGGCTATGAATACAGCTGTTCGGTGGCAACGTACACACGTATGAAGTTGAAAACTTGTTTAAAAGATTTTGGAAAAGTTAAGGGATTGTCTTTTGACTTAACAAATAAGATAACCAAGGATATTGATGACCAGATAGAGTACACTTGGGGTGATTTAATTGAATATGCTTCAAAATCTAAATTACTTTATAAATTTGTTCAAGAAAACCCTGAAGTTGTACATCTTACTAAGTATGCTATGATGATACCAAAAGCGGAAAGTGTGCATCCATCTGCTTATATCATTGTACCGAAACAAAATGCCGCAGGAGAGCCGACTGATATATTTAATCTAATGCCAATTAAAATGATTGACGGTGCTCTTGTTACGGAGTGGGAAGGCAAATACACTGAAAGTTCCCTGTTCTTGAAAGAGGACATCTTGGGATTATCCCAACTTAATAAGTTCCACGGCATAATGGACTTAATTAAGAAGAACAAGGGGATTGATATTGACGTGAATGAGATTCCGTTTGACGATGACGAGGTGTTCAAGTTTTTCCGTAGGGGTTGGTGTGAAGATGTTTTCCAGTTCGGCACCACAGGACTTATGAACTATTGTCGTCAGGTAAAGCCGACTCAACTGTCAGACTTAATCGCTATGACTGCGTTATTCCGACCTGGTCCAATGGAGAGTAACGCACATCAGGATTTTGCTGATATTAAGAACGGAAAGAAGAAACCGAAGTATGACTATGGTATTCAAAACATAACCGAAGAAACCTATTCACTCTTGGTATATCAGGAGCAGATGATGTCTATTATACACCAGTTAGGCGGTTTGTCTCTTATTGAAGCCGAGAATGCCCGAAAGTATATCAAGAAGAAAATGCACAAGGAGTTGGATGCGTTGGGTGATAGGTTTATTGCAGG
>JAGBLL010000097.1 GCA_017635465.1 Bacilli bacterium | reverse complement strand
ATAAATTCAAAGTTAATATATTAATAAAATAATTAAAATAATTATTTAAATAAATAATGTTTAAAAGAAATTTAATTAATTTAATAATAAAAATAAATTAATAAAAGAAAGTTATAAAAGAGAAAGAAAATAAGTTTCAAAAATAAAGTGTGAAACTTAATTTCCGAGTTTAAGCGTAGTAATATGATCAGTTTTATCACAATCTAAAATAACTGCAACACCGGCGATAGTCCATTTAGCAGGAGGTGCTTTAGTTCTGAATTGTGCAAAGCAAACAAATGTCGACTGTCTATCAGTTGTCTTATACATCGGACATATATACGAGTTCTTCAAATCTTTTTTAGGATCTAAGAATTCCACAGACATAACTTTACAGAAAATAATAGGTAAAACAAAGAATGATTCTTTTGGTCTTGATTCTTCCAAAACTTTATTATCTTCATCGAATCTACAGCCTTGTAAATGTAAACCATATATAGGAACACCTTGACTTTCTTTGAAGACAATTCCTTTAGGTTCATTATCTTTCAAATAATAATTTGAAGGTTCTGTTAATATATCTAATTTATCCAATTCTTGATCTAATTTTCTTGCGGCTAATTGACGCACAGCGGTCAAATATGAAAGAGGATTGAACAATCTATTAATGAAAACGACTTTAGGACAAACATTATCATTCGACTCAAATTGTTTTAATTGATCAATACGAGCTATTAAAGATTTAAGCCAGGAGGCTAATCCTCTTGTTGTCGCGAAACCATCTGAAATCCATTTAGCAGGAACTCTTCCAAAACTCAAAGCGAATATAAGATTTTCGATTCTTTCATCCATTGTTAATTTACCATCAATAGCATCAATGACGTCTCTACAATTTTTCTTGATTGTATCACATAAACTTTTCATTTGTTCACATTCTTGCATGAATACATTTTGATCAGGAGATAAATCACCTTCTCTTGTTTGTTTCATTTTAATTATATCGAAAAGACCATCAGAACTTCTTGAAATAATATCATCAGCTTGATTCTTTACATTTTCGAATTTGCTTCCTTCAGAATCACCTTCACCGCCACCACCTGAAGAATCTTTGGGTTCTAAATCGATTAAGTTCTTAAATAATGTATTAGTCTGGTTAATACGATATTCTAATTCAGCATTAGGATGTAATCCGAATAAGGCAGGTGATTCACTAGTAATAACAGCATCAATATAAGTATTCCAAGTTTCAAATGGATATACAGTATTATTAATTGGAGTTTTAATTGGATTTACTTTCATTACCGGATTACTTGAAGGATAAGGTACCAAATCTAAATCTTCTAATAATTTATCACCTAAAATATAATCAAGATATGCATTATTCAAGACTCTATCCATATCATCTACTATATGACCACCGTACATGATTTCACCTGTAATATATTTCAAATCTTCCCATGGGATCTTACTTGTAGCGGCCTCTAAATATTTACCAACAACAGCGTCTGAATTTCTTAAATCATCCAAACTGAAAGGATAATTCCTATTCCAACCTAAAGAACCGAATTTCTTTCTTTCTATAACAACAGCATGATAATAACATAATCCGAAAATAACACCGCATCTTCTTCTGTCATCGATAGGATTAACTCCATCTCCGTTTTTCAAAGTTGTAAAAGCAATTTTCATATTTTCTTTCAAACCTGATGGAGGCTCATTTGTTAATTTAATACATTTTTCTAAAATACCTACTGGAATTTGATCACTTGGTTCTGCTGAAAGGAACAATCTGAAATCTTCATGTCCTTTTTCTTTAGCAATTTCTTTCATTTTTTCTTCTAATCTTTTAAGCCATTTTGGCATTAAATGAATATTCTGTAAGAATAACCATTCACCATTACTATTACAATTCTTAAGTTCTTCTTCTGCACCTTTTTCTGCGTTTTGACCCATAGCAATATATTTGAACCCATGTTCTTTAGTGAATTTTTTCTTTATTTTCTTTGGAAGAATATCTCCTCCTAAAATTTCTAAGTCTTTAATAGGATTACTACCTGGAGATAAAATGAAGAACAGTGGAACTTCAGGTTTCGAATCCATATATGATTGTAATAACGAATCACTGAATGTTCTCGCGGTTAAGAATTCTTCACCATGTGGCAAGCAAACTCTGATAAATTCATTTAAGGCAATTCCAACTCTTTCAGGTCTGCAAGCTCTTAAAACTAATATTTTATGGAATGAATGCTTTTTGTATTTCTTCCATTCGGGTGGCAAGTCTAAATCTTCAGGATTTATTTCATTATACCATTCTTTGAATTTAGAACTATATTCTTTTTCTATTTTATCAGCGAATCCTTGAAGACCATCTAAATCACTCATGTAACATAAAGATTCCCAAGCCTGAGTATCTAAGAAATCTAAAGATTTTTCTTTGGGAATACCTGTTTTTTGTGTGCATTTTAATAAGAAGTCAATATGTTTCTGAGTAATACCTGTTAAAGATTCATGAGTAAGAGCTCCTTTCTTTTGTAGTAATCTTATCGCAATCATTGTTAATAATAATTGCTTATGTCTTTCGAACATACCAGCTGATATCCATATATATACTGTAATACGTATTTTTTCTCTTAAGGCTAAGACTCTTTGAATTAAGTTTTCGTTCTTTGGTGTATTTGCAATAGCCTTTTCGAAGAAGTAAACGAAACTATTAAGAGAATATTGATACATATTTTCAATGACGAATAATTTGGAAATTAAGAAGAATAACATTGCACCTTCTTCACCTACACCTCTATAAATTTCTCTCTTTTTGTTAATATCATCTATTAAAGCCTCGGTGGTCTTTTTACTTTCCTCGATTTGTTTTGCTCTTGTCTTTGTTTGTTCTAAACTATTAATTAATTCGATGTTATCTAAAATTGTAGCCTCATCTGCTTCGGATAATTTTCTCAAGACATCATCTTCTTTGTTAATAAGTTCTGCTTCTAATTCATTGATTTCTGTTACATATTTCCTAATAGATTCTTCTAATTCAGGTTGTTCTATATTGACTACCATTGCTAATAATTGATCTTCTAAACCTTTTTCTGTGACAATGAAGTTAATTAAAGTACATTGAGCCACAATTTCTGGTTTATAATGTGGATTTGATATTTTAGTAAGGAAGAATATATTTGTTTTAGGATTAAACACATAATCATTACTTCCTACCCTAATTTGAGCCTTTCCTTTATCTTTATTAGTGGTTTGTTTTCCCATAATAGGAGCCAATAAAGGATCAATTTCTTGATCGACATCTTCTATAATAATATCTTCTCCTGTACTAATAGCTTCTCCGATAATTTGATCCCATTTTGGTTGTCGGTATTGTACTAATGTTTTTTTGTTTTGTCTGTTTTTAAGCCAAGCTATTGCTTGCATTTGAGGATCGATAATCAAAGGATATCTTGTACATTGGGTTATTATAACAGCATTTTCTGTTGAGAAAGGATCTGAAGGTAAACCTTCTGCTTTCATTTTAAGAATATCTGCTTCAGTGGTTAAAGTGTGAACAATATCTATATTATCAGTAACCGCAATATCTTTTCCTACTATTATAGACTTCCATTTATCTATTAATTTTTCTCTAAAGAATGAATTGAATACACCAATATATGATACAAATGAAGAACCTAATAAACAATCACCCGCAATATTCTTCTGGTCAGATTTTAATCTTTCAACGTCTTTTTTCCAACGTTCATTATTTGAAGCTAATAAACCAATGAATTTTTCTGCTGTGGCTAATTTGGCCAATAAACTATTTTGTTCAGCTTGTACTTTATCTAATTTGGCTTTTGAGTCATCATATTCTTTCTGTAATTTTCTTTGTGTTCCTGATACAATTTCTAATTTCTTTTCCAGTTCTTCTTTTTTGGCCATGGCTGCTGCGGCTGTTTGGGCAGCTTGTTGCGATTTTTTCATAAGGGGATCGACTATATCATATAATTCTTTATATCTGACTAAGTTATGGAAATAACCTACGACACCTTTACATGCACCTGAGATCTTTTCCATCTCTTTTAAATCGGTATAGGGGTATTGTCTATACATTTTTACTTTTTCTAAAAATTCAGGAGTGATCCAATTTACATTATCTAAACGACCAATCATTTTTTGTTTAATTTGCTCAGCACTTTGATTCAAGCATTTGTTTTTAATATTTGGCAATTCTTTCTTAATATCATCACCAGGTACTTTATCTTCTGGGTTGAAAATCAAATACATTAATTTAAAAATCAAAAAGTTATTCTTTGAAGGATTATTT
>JAGBLL010000096.1 GCA_017635465.1 Bacilli bacterium | reverse complement strand
GAGACACAAAGCCTAAACAATTATCATTATTCAAAATCAAAGATTTTGCTTAATAGTTTGCCATCAAAAAACTCATTTATAAAAGAACAAAAAACGAGGCAATATTTACCTCAATTTTTTTGCAAAAAGGGGGAACTCAAAAACATTATAAGCGGAGATATCAATTTGCATTTCTTCTTTGGTATTTCCAGCGTGATGACCTTTAAATTGTTTAAATCCTTTTATCTCACTAGCGGAATATAAAGCATATTCATCATTACTTGTGGCGACATAATCTCCAATGAAGTCTACTGCTTTTGGATTAACATCTCCTTCACCAAATATTTCATCTTTTAACGCTTGTTCTTTACTGATTAATGTAAAGTGTTCTCCATAATATTTATTGAATAATTGTTCAAATTCTTTATTCTTTCCTTCTTTAACGAAGAATGTTGGTGTTCTTTTTTCAAAAGACATTGGATGTCTTAATAAACTATGGATATCTTCATGATCATCAATATTGAAATATTTAACATTAATATGTCCATGGTCTGCAAAAGTTAAGAATAAGGTATCTGGGTTTGCTTTACAAACACGCTTAACCATATTATTAATTCTTTTAATATATAAATGAATTCTAAAGGTATCGATTCCTAAAGCATGCATTTCATAATCTGGTGAATTGAAATAGAAATAGGCTAAACATTTATCAACGCCTTTAAGGGTGGAAGTAATGCGCTTTTCTAAATCCTTTAATGTCTTTGGGCCATCCTGATCAATTGGGAATCTTTTAATATCAAAACCATGCATGTCTTTATTATTTTCACTAACTAATTGCAAAATTGTTTTAGTTGGTAATTCGTTATTAGCGATATTCGCGGGTTCTAATTTTTCATCAGTGTTATAGTCTTCATTAGTAAACAAAATAATGTTTCTATTATATTTTTCAAAATATTGTGTCCATGACATCCAACCAGTTTCAATTGGATATTTACCAGTTAGAAACGCTGTTGTAGCAGCGCTTGTGGTTGGTGGGAAAGTGGAATTAATCGTACACAAATAGTGTTCTCTAATAAAAGATTTCTCTTTTAAATGTTTTCTAATGATATTTTGTCCCATGCCATCAAATAGGATGACTGCGACCTTATTATGTCCTTTTAATATTTCATCTACTTTCTCTTCAGTTTGATGAAATGGTTTAACGTTAAAATGCTTTAATAAGCTGTTAGAAAAAGTCACTAAATTGTGTTTGTTGTAATTATTCACCACTATCTTCCTCGATTCTCTTTATATCTTCTCCAAGATCATTATTGGTGCTAATGGCTTGGAATTTATTTGTAATTCGACCCACACGATGGTCGAGCTCTTCTCTTCTTCTACCAGTTTGTTCAAGAGCATTACTAAATTTATCCCATTCTCTTCCAAACATTTCAAAGTCTTTTGCTAAACGTTGTAAATGTCTATTAATTTCTTCAGCGTTTTTGCTTCTTTCAACTTCGATTCTCACCATATTAATAGTGACTAAAATAGCCGGTAATGTAGATGGGCTAGTTAAGATAACTTTCTTACTTCTAGCATATTCCACTACATCTTCTAAATTTTGATGGATAAAGGCAAAAACACCATCATTAGGAATAAACATTAATGCTTCAGGAGCGGTTTTACCTTCAACAATATATTTATCTTTGATAACAGTGATATGTTTTTTAACAGCATTACCAAATTCTTTTGTTAAACGTTCTTTTTCTTCAGGATTATCTGTTTCAAATATTCTTTGATAGTCTTGGAATGGGAATTTAGAGTCGACGCAGATCATCTTATTTGGTTCAGGCATAAACACCACTGCATCAGCGCGAACATCATCACCATCTTTAACTTTTTTCATAGTGTATTGTTCTTGATAGCAACCAGTTGTGTCGCCAAAAACATTATGAAGAACCATTGATAATTGATATTCACCATATTGTCCTCTAGATTGATTGCCTTCTAATACACCTCTAAGAGAAACAACATCTTTTGATAATTCTTCAATATTCTTTTGCGCAGCATCAATGGCTTGTAATCTTTCTCTCACTTGGGCCATTGTTTCACCGGTCGTTTTAAATCCTTCAGCGAGCTTTTCATCAACTTTTTTGTTAATTTCGATTAACTTGGTATCGATTTGTTTGTTCAAAGCGTCAAATCTATTAGCTAAAGATTCTGTGATATTCTTTTGGAATCTTTCTAATTTTTCATTATTAACTTCACTTGATTTACCGTTTTGTTCTAAGACTTTATTCATCTCTTCACTGACGGATAATTTAATATTTACTTTTAATTGTTCGGCTAAAGAATTGAGCTGTTGCTGTAACATACCAATTTCTTTTAAATCGACCTGTGGTAATTCCACTTTTTGGTTAGATTTTTTGACAATTAAAATGATGGCAATAATAATTGCGATTAAAGCGAGACTAGAAATAATAATGGCAATGATTTCCATAATGTTATACCCTCCACACTAATTATAGAGGGTACATCAATATAACAAAAAATAATTTCTTTAAAAAGAAAAAAATAAATATTTCTTAAAAGTTCATGTCAAGACTAATAAGTAATTTTTTTCTTGTGTATAATACATTCACCCATATGAAAATTAGAACAATTGCCGTCATTGATTTGAAAGCTTTTTACTCCTACGTTGAATGCCTTGATCGTAACCTTGACCCATGGAAAACACCACTCGTGGTCGCGGATAAAGATAGAGGCACAAATACGATTGTTTTAAGTGTTTCTCCATATTTAAAAAAGCGTGGTATTCCTTCTAGATGTAGAATCAAAGAATTACCTAAGAAATATGACTACGTTTATGCTGTTCCAAGAATGGAAAGATATCTAGAAAAAAGTGCAGAAGTAATTGACGTGTTATATCATTTCGTTAGCGAAGAAGATGTCCATGTCTATTCAATTGATGAAGCATTTGTCGATTTAACTTCTTATTTAGATTATTACAAAAAGACACCTTTACAGATGGTGAGTACGATTATTAATCAGATTAAAGAAGAAACAGGTTTACAAGCTACCGCTGGGATTGGTGATAATTTCTTTTTAGCAAAAATTGCTTTAGATATCTACGCCAAAAAGGAAAGAAACGGCATTGCTAGAGTCACCACAAATGATATCAAAGAAAAACTATGGCCAATCACTCCACTTAATAAAGTTTGGAGCATTGGACCAAGAATGGAAATAAGGCTTAATAAACTTGGGATGTTTACTGTTAAGGATATCGCTTTATCTAACGTTGATTATTTAAGAAGTAAATTTGGTGTTATAGGTGAACAACTTTGGAGACACGCTAATGGGATTGATGAAGCGGATATTCATGAAAAATATGAACCAAAAGAAAAGAGCTTATCTTTAAGTCAGGTTTTGTTTAGAGACTATAACAAAGATGAAGCTATCACTATTATTAGGGAAATGGTTGATACATTATCCACAAGAATGAGAAACGCTAATAAGATGACTGGCGTTGTTGCCATTTATATTGGTTATTCAAAGAATGCAGGCGGCTTTGCTAGAAGAAGTACACTATTAGCGCCTACCGATGATAGCGAATCAATTTTAAAAGCTATATTAGAAATTTATCATTTATATATTAAAGATTTACCTATACGCATGATTGGCATAAATTATGGTGCTTTAGTGGACGCAAGTTATCAACAATTAAATATGTTTGAAGATGATAAAGAACAAATTAAGCGTCGTAATCTTCAAAAGACCATGGATTTATTACAAACTAAATATGGTAAAAACTCAGTCTTAAGAGCGTCGTCTCTTTTAGAGGAAAGCACAATTAGAGAAAGAAATGGATTTATAGGAGGACATCGTAAATGAGTGAACGTGGAATGAAAAAATGGGCTCCTTATAAATCATTAAACGAGCAAGATGATTATTTGAAGAAATTGCATCAAAATCAAAACAAAGTCGAAAGACCAAAAATATCTTCAGATGAAGCAGAAAATATTAATGAAATTCTTGTTAATTATCATGGAGAAGAGCTAATTATCACCTATTGGAGAAACGATAAAATCAATACCGTATCTTCTATTTTGAAAAAGATTGATCCAATAAACAAAAAGATTGTCCTCCCGGAAAGAAAGACAATCTATTTCAACGAATTGATTAGTTTAGAAAGAGTTTAGATAGCCCAAGTACCGTCTTTGAAGATTTGGACTTTTTTACCGTTTTTATCTTCACCGATGATTGATAAATCACGAGTACCCACCATAAAGTCAACGTGAATCATGGAATCGTTGATGCCAACTTTTGCTCTTTCTTCCATATTCATATCTAAAGCACCTGGATATAATTCTGGGAAACCAGCGCCTAAAGCAACGTGGCAGCACGCATTTTCATCAAATAATGTTTCGTAGAATAATAAACCAGTTTGATTAATTGGTGATTCAAAAGGCACCAAAGCAACTTCACCTAACATAGAAGCACCTTCATCCATTTTGACCATCTTTTCTAATAACGCCTGGTTCTTTCTAGCTTTGACCGCGCAGACTTTGCCGTCCTTAAAGCTAATAGAGAAGTCTTCAATTAATTCACCATTATAAGATAAAGGCTTAGAAGCCACTAATGTGCCTTCAGCTTTTCCTTTCATTGGTGTTGTGAACACTTCTTCGCTAGGAATATTTGGATTGAATTGTCCTTTATTAGGAGCAACTTCAACGCCACCACCCCATTTAATGCCATCGATTAATTCCACTTGGAAATCTGTGCCATTACTTGCTTTGTAATATAGTTTCTTTAAACCCAATTTTTCTAATTTGTTTCTTTGTTGAATTAAGAAGTTATTGTGGTCGTCCCAGTTCTTCACTGGATCATTGCCGTCCACTCTAGATGTCTTTAAAATTGCATCCCATAGTGCCTCAATTCCTTCTTCTTCATTTAATTTTGGGAACATTTTCTTGGCCCAAGCTTTGCCAGGAACAGCAGCAATTGACCATTTATATTTGCCATCAAAAGCATCTCTATATTTCTTAATCTTTGGATAGCGTTTCGCCATTGATTTAGTAACTTTATTTTGGTTGACACCTTTCATAGCGTCTGGGTCATCAGAAATAATATGAATAACCACTGGTAATTTCTTTACCCAATATTTATATTTAGCAATTTGCATTGGTGAAACATAAGCTAGGTTACCAACTGTTTCATTTTTATACGCTAATTTGCTAACTGGGTCATGATGCCAGTAAACTGTAACTTTTTTAGCGCCAGCTTTATAGCATTCTTCCACGACCATTGTGACAAAATCTGGTTGCTCTAAACCAGCGTTAATCCATACTTCATCACCTTTAATAACGTGACCGCCTTGAAAAGCAATTAATCTAGCATAATCTCTTAATAATTTTTCTTCCATAATCGTTTAAATTCCTTTCGAAAATACTATAATAGTATTCAAGAGGGAAATCTATATGAAAAAATTATTTAGCAAATTCGTTTGGTTACAATTAGTTCTATCAATTTTATTGTTGTTTGGTGGCACATTAGTCATTATTTTTGCTATTAACAATAAAGATGTATTAAAAGACGCACTTAATATAATTGCAGCGGTGATATTGTTCTTATTCGGCGGTTTTGCTATTTTAGCCTCGTTTGTTTTCGAGAGAAAAAGCGTTATTACATATGGCATAATCTATGGCTCAGCTTCTATTGCGATGGGTGCATTCTTATGCATGAAAAAACTTGTTTTATTAGATTATTTAGTGTACATGCTCGCTATTTTCTTTATTGTCGTGGGCGCTATTGAATTAATTAAAGCTATTATTATGACTGTTAAAGTCAAACCAAAAGTCTATATCTTAATACTTGCTTATGTTATTTCTACTTTATTTATTGCTGGTGGTATCTTATCTTTGATTTTCACATCTAGTGTTGAAATGGCATTCTGCATTATCGCCGGTGTCTTATTGTTCTTATTAGGTGTCTATGAATTAGTGGAAGGCATTAAAGAAATGATTTCCCAGAGCAAAGGCACACAAGAAAAACCAAAATCCAGTAAAAAGGAAAAGAAGCAAGATAAAGAGGAAGTAAAAGAAGAAGCTAAACCCGAACAACCTAAAGAAGAAATTAAGGAATTAGACTTCACAAATAACCAAATAGAACAAAAGAAAACGGGCGAATAATTCGCCCGTTTTACTTCACCTCTAAGTTACTAATTAAGCAGCTTTAGCGGTAATTTCAATAAGGATCGCGATAAAGAAGAACAAGATTGCACAGATAAGAGTCAAAATAGAAACGACTTTTTCTGCGCCTCTTTCTTTAGTCTTAACAAAGACGTTTAAACCACCACCAGTAATCGCACCAGAAGCACCTTCTGATTTACCACCTTGTAATAAGCACAAGACGATGATGACAATGGCGACAGCCAACATAATCCAGTCATACCAATTTAACATAAGAATTTTCTTCCTTTCTTAATCGCTGATAACAATAATATTCGAATCGCTTAAATAAAGCAAACTTTATTTTCATAAACTGCCTTTAATTTCGAGAATAATATCTCGAAGCTCAGCCGCTCTTTCAAAGTCAAATTCTTTCGCTGCTTGACGCATTTGTTTTTCAAGTTCTTTAACCTTGGCTTCGATTTCTTTTCTACTTCCGTGTTTAGTGATATCCACCATTTCACTAATTTCATCATCGCTATTATGGATAGGCGGACGAATTTCCTTGATGATTGTACGTGGGATAATTCCGTATTCATCGTTATAAGCTTCTTGAATGCTTCTTCTACGATTAGTTTCATCAATACAATTTTTCATTGAATCAGTCATTCTATCAGCATACATAACTACTAAACCGTTAGCGTTTCTTGCTGCTCTACCGACAATTTGAATTAATGAACGTGTACTTCTAAGAAATCCTTCTTTATCCGCATCAAAGATAGAAATTAATGAAACTTCAGGAATATCTAAACCTTCTCTTAATAGGTTAATTCCTACTAGAACATCATATTTACCTTTTCTTAATTGATAAATGATTTCGCTTCTCTCTAAAGTTTTAGTTTCGTGATGCAAATAAACAACTTTAATTCCTTTTTCTTTTAAGTAATTAGTGAGGTCTTCCGCCATACGAATAGTAAGGGTAACCACCATTGTTCTTTCATTTTTAGCAACGCGTGTTTTTATTTCGTGGACTAAGTCATCAACTTGGCCTAAAGTTGGACGAACTTCAATAATTGGATCCAATAATCCAGTTGGTCTAATGATTTGTTCAGCGGACACTCCACCCGCTTTATTAAGTTCATAATCACCAGGAGTGGCGCTTGTACAAACAACATATGGCATTATTTTTTCAAATTCATCAAAATTAAGTGGTCTATTATCTAAAGCGGAAGGTAATCTAAAACCATATTCCACTAAAGTTTCTTTTCTAGAACGGTCGCCATTGTACATGCCTCTTAGCTGTGGGAATGTAACATGGGATTCGTCGACAATCATTAAGAAATCTTCTGGGAAATAATCTAATAAGCACCAGGGTCTTTCACCTGGTTTTCTTTTATCAATATGTCTTGAATAGTTTTCAATGCCTGGGCACATGCCAAATTCTTGCATGCTTTCCATGTCTTGATTGGTGCGCATTTCTAAACGCTCCGCTTCAAGGAGTTTGCCGTTATCTCTAAAGAATTTTAATCTTTCTTCTAATTCCTTTTTGATTGTTTCACAAGCTTCTTTAATTCTTTCTCTTGTTGAAGCGTGGTCATAGGCTGGGAATATAGGATAAGTATGATACGTATGCTTTATTTCACCAGTTAAGGCGTCCATTAAGACAATCTTTTCGACTTCATCACCAAATGTATCAATACGTAATACTTCATTATCAACAAAATTAGCGGGAACAATTTCAATCACGTCTCCCCTAACTCTAAAAGTACCTGGCGCTAAGTCTAAATTATTGCGTTTATATTGAGCGTCTATTAATTTCTTATAAAAAGTTGGTCTATCTATTTCTTCACCAACACGAATATTAAAAACTAAATTACGATATTCATCTGGATCAGTTAAACCATAAATAGAGGCAACAGATGCTACGATAATTGTGTCTTTTCTTTCTAAAACAGAATTAATCGCAGATGTACGAAGCATTTCAATTTCTTCATTCATCACTGCGTTCTTATCAATATATGTATCACTTTTTGGAATATATGCTTCAGGTTGATAAAAATCGAAGTTAGATACAAAATATTCAACACGGTTATGTGGGAATAATTCTTGGAATTCAGAATATAATTGGCCCGCTAAAGTTTTATTATGAACTAATACTAATGTAGGCTTTTGCACTCTTTCGATGATATTAGCCATAGTAAAAGTCTTACCAGTGCCAGTAGCGCCCATCAAAACTTGGAATTTTTTACCACTATTGATGCCTTCAACAAGGGTCTTAATCGCGGTGGGTTGATCACCAGTTGGTTTGAACTTTGAAACTATCTCAAAAAGCTGATTATTTTCCATAAAAGTCCGCAAAACTCCATTATTTTGTTTTATTCCTTGCTTCCATTTGGAGGTAAGAATAGATAAATCCGTCGAGGTTTCCGTTCATCACAGATTGGACATCAACAACTTCATATTCGGTTCTATTATCTTTGACTAAAGTGTATGGGCAGAAGACATATGAACGGATTTGGCTACCCCATTCAATATTCTTCTTTTCACCAACGATAGAGTTGAGTTTATTTTGCCTTTGTTCTAATTCAATTAAATATAATTTACCTTTTAACATCTTCATCGCTGTTTCTTTATTTAATAATTGGCTTCTTTCAATCTGACAAGAAACAACAATACCTGTTGGTAAGTGGGTAATTCTCACTGCGGTTTCAACTTTGTTGACGTTTTGACCGCCTGCGCCACCTGAACGATACGTGTCAACCTTCAAATCAGATTCATTAATTTGGATATCAATAGAATCATCTTTGAATTCTGGCACAACGTTTACAGAGGCAAATGATGTATGTCTTCTTTTATTCGCATCAAAAGGTGATATTCTCACTAAACGATGAACACCTTTTTCTCCTTTTAATAAACCATAGGCATTTTTGCCATTTATTTGTAACGTTACTGATTTAACACCGGCTTCATCACCAGGTTCGAATGATAATAAAGACATCTTAAAATGATGTATTTCGGCATAATAGACATACATTCTATAAAGCATATCCGCCCAGTCTTGTGCTTCTGTACCACCAGCGCCTGGATGGATTTCTAAAATAGCGTTTAAATTATCAAATTCACCAGTAAATAGGATTTGTAATTCAAATTCTTTTGTGTTCTTTGTTAATTCGTCTAAAGATGTTTCAATTTGTTCTTGGAACGAATCATCTTCAAATTCTAGAAGTTCTTCTAAATCTTTGTGTGCACTTAAAAGCGAGCGATACGTGTCTACAATATCGCGAGAATGATTGAGTTTAGATATCACTTCTAAAGCAGTGTTTCTATTGTTCCAGAAATCTGCTTCTTCGCTTTTTTTAGTTAATTCAGCAATCTCGTTATCTAGTTTAACGAGGTCAAAGAGAAGACCCGAGTTGACGGATTCTCTCGCCAACAGCACTAAGTTCCTGTTTAAGGGTCACTAAGTCTTTCATATTATTCGTCTTTCTTTTCTTCTGCTGGAGCTTCAGCTGGTTTTTCTTCCACTGGTTGTTCTGGAGTAGGTTGTTCAACTGTCACTCTGCGTTGTGGTCTAATATTGACTAAGTTTAAAACTGCATCAACAGAGGCCATTTCTAAGCATTCTCTAAACATCGCGTAACCTTCGTTAACGTAATCTTGTAATGGGTTGACGTTAGCGTAGCTTCTTAGGAAGATTGCTTCTCTTAATCTAGCCATTTGGTCGATATGTTTTGTCCAGTTTTGGTCAATACAGTGTAAGACAACTGAACGTTTGATATTGTCTTTATCTTCTTCTTCAACATCCCATTCTTTAAGAAGTTGATCGAATCTTTCTCTAATAATAATGGATAAATCTGGTGCAATGTCTTCGACAGGTGCATCATCATATAAATTTGGTTTAATTGTGCCGCTTGGTAAGAATCTTGGTTCCACAACTTTCACTAATTGTTCACCAGAAATTAATTGGTCATTGCTATCGGCAGGAATACCTTTTTTAGCAAGGAATTCACCAGCGGTTTTGAAGATATCTTCCATGATATCGTCAATGTTTCTACCATCGATGATTCTATCTCTCTTATCGTAGACGATTTGTCTTTGTTTAGCTAAGACGTCATCGTATTCTAATAAGCTCTTACGCGTATCAAAGTTTTGACCTTCAATCTTCTTTTGCGCGGATGTAATGACGTTAGTAATCATTCTTGCTTCAAGAGCTTCATCACCAAAGTTCTTTTCGATGTAATTTCTAATAGAATCAGCGGCGAATCTCACTAATAATGTGTCATCGAAAGAAACATAGAATCTTGAGAAGCCTGGGTCACCTTGACGGCCAGAACGACCACGTAATTGGTTATCAATACGTCTTGATTCATGTCTTTCTGTACCAAAGACACATAAACCATTGAGGTTTGTGATACCTTTCTTAGCGAGTTCTTTTCTTGTTTCTTCAGGAATTGTTGATTCAAGATTTCTCACTTCATCATTAATCTTAATATCGGTACCACGGCCCGCCATGTTGGTGGCTAATGTGATGGAACCTTTTTCACCAGCATGAGAAATAATTTCCGCTTCACGTGCATGGTTTTTAGCGTTTAACATCTCGTGTTGTAAACCTGCTTCAGATAATAAAGCAGAAATCTCTTCAGAAGATTCGACCGACACGGTACCGATTAAGATAGGTTGGCCGAAGGCATGTCTTTCTTTGACTTCTTGTACTAAAGCAGCGAGTTTTGGTCCCTTATGAGCATAGACATAATCGAGTGCATCGACACGTTGAATTGGTCTATTTGTTGGAATACAAACAACACGCATGTTGTAAATCTTACGGAATTCTTCTTCTTCAGTTTTAGCGGTACCTGTCATACCAGCGAGCTTGTTATATAAGCGGAAGAAGTTTTGATATGTAATTGTCGCCATGGTGACAGTTTCTTGTTTGATCTTGACGTTTTCTTTAGCTTGAACAGCTTGGTGTAAACCATCAGACCATTCACGACCAGGAAGAACACGACCTGTGAATGGGTCAATAATTTGAACTTCACCTTCAGCGTCCACTAAGTAGTCAACATCTCTACCCATAATGAAGTTAGCTTTTAAAGCATTATGGATTCTATGAACTAAATCAGCATATTCAGGATCGTATAAGTTTTTGATACCAAACATACGTTCAGCTTTTTGTTGACCAGCATCTGTTAAGTGAACTGTTTTATCTTTAACATCGACAGAATAGTCGACTTCTTTCTTTAATGTTTTGCAGAATCTATCTGCGACTGTGTATTGAGAAGCACTTGTTTGAGCACCACCAGAAATAATTAATGGCGTTCTACTTTCATCGATTAAGATGGAGTCAGCTTCGTCGACAATACAGAAGTTGAGACCTCTTAAAACACGATGTTCCATATCAGTGGCCATGTTATCTCTTAAGTAGTCGAAACCTAATTCAGAGTTTGTGGTATAGGTAATATCACATAAATAGGCTTCTTTCTTTTGACTTGTGGTTTTTTGACGGGAGTTAACACCGACTGTTAATCCTAAGAATCTATAAATTTGACCCATCCATTCCGCGTCACGGCCAGATAAGTATTCGTTAACTGTAATAACGTGTAAGCCTTTGCCCGCGAGAGCGTTAAGGTAAACCGCCATTGTACAGGTTAAGGTTTTACCTTCACCAGTTTTCATTTCGGCGACGTCACCATTATGTAAAACTAATGAGCCAACGATTTGCACTTTGTAAGGGAATTCGCCAATGCAACGCTTAGCGGCTTCTCTAGCAACAGCGAAGGCTTCATATTTAATATCATCTAATGTTTTACCTTGAGCTAATAATTCTTTGAAGTAAGGAGTTTTGGCTTGTAATTCTTCATTACTAAGCGCTGCCATCTGACTTTCATAAGCAATGACTTTGTCAGCTTCCTTCATGTATTTCTTAATAGCTCTTCTGTCAAAAAATCCCATGCTTTTAATACCAATCACACCAAATGTGTGCCTTTCTTTATAAAAGAATGTCATGCATTCGCTTAAATATCATACCAATACGACATATTATTGTCTAATACTAATTTATTCGTATTAGTTATTTTGCAGAATGTTTTGGTTTAGTTTTAGCGACCACTAACACTTTAATTGACTTTGGATTTAGTTTTTCAACTAGATTAATCGCAGATTTCATTGTGCTACCTGTAGTATAAACATCATCAACGATTAAAACATTCTTTTTGGATAGATCAATTGGCTCTCTAATTGCCAAATATTTGTATACTTTATGTCTTTCGTCGACTGTGCTTATTGCTTGCTTATGCTTCTCTGTTTTTTCTAATATATCAAGAATAGTTAAACCCATCCTTTTAAATATCTCCATCACGTGATTAAACCCTCTTAATTCATCATCGTTTTTATATGAAGGAATGGGGATAACAACACGATTAAAATATATTAACTTTAAATAACTATAAAACTCGTGAAGAAAGACATCGCAAAGCTCATAATCATAGCAGCCTTTAAATTGATAAATGAGCTTTTTAATGAAAGGACTATAGTAATAAATTGATACCGCGTCATAGCGGTCCACTTTAAAACGAATAAATAACGCTTCCATTTCCTTCTGACATTGGCTACAAACCGTTATTTTGCCATTAAAAAGTCTGCAAAAGTCCACTATCTTAATATCTTTAAAGCAAATTTTGCACTTTTTTATTGGCGGTAGATATTTCTTCCACCGCTCGCTTAATTTCTTTGTTATTTTCTCTAGCAAGGAATATCACCTCACCTTCTGGAGCGTCTTTTTTTCTGCCCACTCTTCCCGCGATTTGAATTAATGAATATGAATCATAAATTGGATGATCAGCGCGATAGACAATAACTTGTAAATCCTTAACTGTGACTCCTCTTTCTAAGACCGCTGTCGCGACTAGATAACGATACTTCCTAGTTCTAAAACTTTTTATTATTTCTTCTCTATTTTCACACTTTGAATTTATGTAACGACCATGTGGATAAAATATAGCTAAAAAACGATAAATAATTATCGACATATCAATCGTTGGAGTAAATATAAAAATCTGCTTAAAGCTCTTTAAAAATCTCCCTACTTCTTTTAGGAGTTTGTAGTTTAAATATATTGAATTACCTTTAATGACTTTTGGAACAGGGAGAGGATGGCCATGAAATCTTGAAAATAGTTCTAATAACGCTCTACCTGGTTTTTTAAAATACTCTATTAATTCATCTGATGGCGTAGCGGTCAATAGGATATAGTTCTTTTTAAGACTTCTTTTAAAAAATGCGTGTAAGATATCGCTTCCTTTGAATGGAAAAGCATCAATTTCATCCATTATTAATAAGTCAAAATAATGCTCATATCTAAACAGTTGATGCGTTGTTAAAACAACTAAATCACCCTCTATATATCTAGTGTGCCCTCCATAAACTGCGGTAATAATGTTTTCTTTAAATATTTCGTTGTAACGATAAAATAGTTCAACACAAACGTCTTTTCTAGGTACCGCAAAGCCCACTCTTAAACCATTTTCTATGCAATAGCGAATGATTTCGAGGCAAATTTCTGTCTTACCAGAGCCACACACGGCATAGACTAGACTATCTATTCCGTTTTTATAGTTTTCAACTAATTGATTAGATAATCTTTTTTGATCTTCAGACAGTTCATAGTTGAGAGAGTATGGCGCTGTGTCCCAAGGAATGTATTCATCAGTGGCTTCCTGCCCCCTAAACACTATGCACTTGCGGCAATAAGGTTTACCGTTTAAGTAGCCAATAGAATGTATGTCAGTGTTTCCACAAATTGGGCATTTATAGGTTTCTATATTGCATTACCTCCTTAATTTTGTTTTAATATTTGTAGTTAGTGCTATCGGTTAATCCGACCAAAGCCCAAGTTTAGTAGGTTTTACACTAACTTTTTTTGTTGTTTAAGTAGGTTTCAATTTCAATTAAATCATCTTCTGATAGGTTGAATTTTTCCAAAAGTTGACCTCTTGTTTTAATTGGATCCTTTCTTAAATACTTTCTAACATATGCTTTATCATTTCTTTTTGGATTTGGATTAACTTTAAGTTCAATATATCTATTCTTCTTAGTGGGGCTTGAAGTTACTTCTAAATTAATCCAAATAGTCCCGTTTGAATCTACTTCTATGCTTGGATGATTTTTTGTTTTTCTGTTTTTATAGAATTTGAATTTTTTGCTCATTTGACACCTCCTTTCTGTTATGGTTTTCAAGTCTTTGGGGAGCTACACACGGCATTAACTAGACTAGATATTTGTCTATTTAGTTCTCTATATGAATAGTTATGTTTAATACAAAGTCTTAAATAAAATTCTTTTTCTTCGATGGTTTTTGTGCTTGATAAAATTAACAAATTATTGCTCCAACTAATTTGTGTCAGCAGTGTTGACACAATTACATTGTGTCTATATGTTTCATAAAATTGGACCATTCGGTATAATCCTCTTTTATCGAAACCCTTTAAATTAGGGTATAATTTCATAATTGCTCTTGATATATTTTCAATTGTTTTTGAACCTCATTTTTCTGCTTTAATTTTTGTGGATAAATATTTCCCAATTTCAAAATGCATCAATACTAATTCTTCATTAATTTTTCGATATGCCTTATCTCTATGTGACTGGATGATTGTTATAATTTCATTTAATTCTTTTTCCGTAAATATTTTTTTCTTTCTACTATGTTTTTCGTGTTTTTGGGAAGCCACACGCGGCATAAACTAGACTATCTATTCCGTTTTTAATTCCAATGTATTGTGGATTTCTGTTTCCACAAACGGGACATATAAAATCACTCATTAAAAAACCTCCTATATTTTTAGTAGGAGGTATTTCTTAATTTTGTCCGAAAATTTTTGAAATTATTTTTCCAAATCGTTTATCATTTGCACTCTAGTAGCGTGTCTACCACCTGCAAATTGAGTGGTCAAGAAAACGTCGACTCTTTCTTTAGCTTCTTCAAATGTTGTGAATTTTGCACCGAAGCCAATAACGTTTGCGTCGTTGTGTTCTCTCATTAATTTCGAAACTTCAACGTTATATGCCAAACCAGCGCGAACGCCTTTAATTTTATTCGCGGTTATAACAATACCTTCGCCAGTTGTGCAAACAACGATACCGAATTTACAAACTCCATCAGCAACGAGTTTACCAACTTTCGCACCAAATTCTGGATAATGACATGAATCTAATGAATATGTACCAACATCAACGACATCATAGCCTTTATTAGCTAAATATCCTTTGAGGTCTTCTTTTAAGGCGTAACCGCCGTGATCTGAACCAATTGCAATTTTCATAATTTAATACCTTTTTTATTTATCGTAATTATTCTATATCAACTATTTTATTTATCAAAGATAAAGACAAAGCGAGTTTTATCATAGATATCCTTTTTAAATATATAACGGCTGTTTGGACAGTACTTTTTAATTAGTTTTGTCATAGCGTTTTCCATGTCTTCACCTATCTCAAACAATAGCCCGTATCCGCTATTTGTCACTTTTTGATAGTCTTTTAACACTTGCTCATAAAAGTATGTGCAAGGCTTTGCTAACAAGGCTAAATGGGGCTCTTGTTCCCATGTTTTTTTATCAATTGTACTTATATCTTCTATATATGGAGGATTACAAACTAAAACATCTACCTTAATGCCTTTTTCGATGAATGGTTTTAGCATATCCCCTTGTAAAAACTCGACGTTATTTAATCCATCACTATTTCTTTTTGAAATCTCTAACGCTTTAAAGGAAATATCAGAAATGATGACTTTGTCATCTTTTAATCTTTCAGCGATGCTTAAACCAATCGCTCCACTACCTGTGCAGACATCAGCGATGGTAATTATTTTATCGCCAAATCTTTCTTTGATATATTGAACTGTTTCTAACACTAATTGTTCTGTTTCTTGTCTAGGAATTAAAACATTATTATCAACATAAAAAGGCTTTCCTAAAAAGTAAGCCTTATTAAATATATATTCAATCATTTCGCCACTATTATAACGATTCATCGCGTCAATGAAACGCTTTTCATCTTTGATTTCTTCATCAAATTTGTTTGTTAAAGCAACATGGTCAAAACCATTGCATTCTTCAAGGGCAAAGTAGATAACCGCATCACTTATGCCTTCTTTTTTATATCGAAAGTATAATTCACGGTTGGTAGACATTATTATTCGCCCGCCATTTTTGCGGATTGATCGTAATGGATTAAAGCTTCAATAATTTCATCTAATTCGCCTTCGATGACTCTATCGAGTTTTTGAATGGTAAAACCAATACGGTGATCAGTCACACGATTTTGTGGATAGTTATATGTACGAATCTTTTCGCTTCTTTCGCCAGTACCAATTTTTAAGCGGCGTTCATTGCCAATCTTTTCTTGTTGTTCTGCGAGCATATTGGCGTACATTTTTGTACGTAACATTTGCATAGCAATTTCTCTATTTTGAATTTGAGATTTTTCAGTTTGGCAAGCAACAACTGTGCCAGTTGGAATATGGGTAATACGGACAGCGGATTCTGTCTTATTAACGTTTTGACCACCCGCACCTTGTGAGTGATATGTATCAACTTGTAAATCGTTAGGATTAATTTGAATATCAATTTCTTCTGCTTCTGGCATGACTAAGACTGTCGCGGTACTTGTGTGGATACGACCAGATGCTTCTGTTTTAGGAACACGTTGAACACGGTGAGCGCCGCTTTCGAATTTAAGTTTTGAAAAAACACGATTACCACTAATCTTGAAAGAGATTAAGGCAAAACCGCCAGATTCAGATGGGTTTTCATCAAGAATTTGGATTTTCCAACCTTGGCTTTCGGCGTATCTTGTATACATTCTAAAGAGGTCACCAGCAAAGATGTTGGCTTCATCACCACCAACAGCACCTCTAATTTCAACGATAATATTTTTGTCATCATTAGGATCTCTTGGAAGGAGCATTTCTCTTAAAGCTTCTAATAGTTTTTCTTGTTCGGCTTCAAGACGTTTGATTTCTTCTTTGCCCATTTCCGCTAAATCTGCATCTGCGTCATGTGCCATTTCTTTAGCGGCTTCAATATCCTCTTCGTTTTTTAGGTATTGTTTAAAAGATTCCACTTGTGGATCCAAGTTGGCTCTTTCTTTTGATATTTCTCTAAATTTAGAGATGTTTTTCATAATGTCTTCGCTGAGAAGTTCTTCATCTATTTCTTTTAGACGCTTTTCTGCAGCGATAAGACGTTGACGCATGCTTTCTTCCATAATTAGTTCCTCTGACCGTTATGTATTGTAACATAACTACACTTTTACACAAAGAGAGATTTTTCCTATTTTAATAGTATATTAATTCTTGCGTTTGGTATATACTTATTGCAGGTGATTTTATATGGCTTATAAAGCATTATATCGAACATATCGTCCTAGTACTTTTGAAGAAGTAGCAGGACAAGAGCATATCGTCAAAACTTTAAAGAACGCTTTAGCGACCAAGAAGTTAGCGCATGCTTATCTATTTGCGGGCCCAAGAGGCACTGGCAAAACAACAATGGCAAAACTATTAGCCAAAGCACTTAACTGTGATGAAGGTATGGGCTGCCAATGCAATGAATGTAAAAACTGCAAAGCAATTATTGACGGCACACATCCTGATGTTATTGAACTCGACGCCGCTAGCAATAATGGCGTGGACGAGATCAGAGAACTCATTGATAAAGTTAAATATGGCACGATCTTAGGTAGATATAAAGTCTACATTATCGACGAAGTTCATATGCTTTCAACTGGTGCGTTTAACGCTCTTCTTAAAACATTAGAAGAACCACCAGAACACGTTATCTTTATTTTAGCAACTACTGAACCACATAAGATTCTTCCAACCATTCTTTCGCGTTGCCAAAGATACGACTTCACTAAATTAAGTGATGAAGATATCAAAAATAGACTTAAAGAAGTTTTAGAAAAAGAAAACATTGCCTATAACGAAGAAGCAATTAAAATCATCATCTCTTTAGCGGATGGTGGTATGCGTGATGCTTTATCAATTCTTGATCAAGTTTTAGCCTATTCTGGTAATAAATTAGAAGTGCAAGATATCCTTGCTATCTTCGCATTAGAAAGTAAGGAAGAAAAAATCGCTTTATTAAATTCTATTATTAAAAAAGATGTCTCTGATGTCCTTCAAAGAATTAATCATTACATCGCTTTAGGCACAGACATAAAAAGATTAACTGATGACCTATTATTAATATTAAAGGATATATTAATATATCAATCTTCACGTAACGTCGATTGCTTAGAAATATTAAACGAACAAGAAGCGGCTTCTTTCTTTAAATATTTAGATATTGATGAAACACTTAAGATGATTGATATCATCATGGCCGCACAAAAGGATTATAAGAATGTGAATTCTATTATTCCTTTATTTGAAGTCACCATTCTTAAACTTGTTGCCACTAAAAAAGATGGTTCAGTTGTGCAACCACAACCACAAATTAGTGAACCTGTGGTTGAAAAACCAATGCCTCAACCAGCGCCTATTCCTGCTCCTGCTCCTCAACCAGTGAGTAAGCCAGTAGCAAAACCACAAGAAAAGATGCAAGAAGAAATGGTTTCTTTACTTGATCAACCAGCAGAAGAACCAACACCAGTTAAGGAAATTACTTTATCTAAGAATGTCTTAACAATTAAAAACACTAAGAAAGAAGGTTCATTCTTCATTGATGATGATTTGATGCTCGATATCATGGTTGTTTCTAAGAAAGAAATCAAGAATTCATTACTTGATAACTGGTCACAAATCAAACGATTAATTGGTCATCCAACATTAGGTAAAGCCGCGACGATGTTAGTCGATGGGCATCCTCTTGTTGCCTCTCCAAAAATTTTAGTGGTCGAATATCAGTTCCCAAATGTCGCTGAAAAAGGCAACTTATTAGAAAATCAAGAAGCTATTCAAAACGTTATTGAAAACGTCTTTAATAGAAAAATGTTTGTCTATGCTGTTTCAAGAAAAGATTCAGTTAGATGGCAGCAACATTACATGAATAGTTACCAACTAGGTAAACTACCAAAACCAGACACAATTCATATTGAATACGAAGGAGAATAAAGCTATGAACATGCAACAAATGATGGCGCAAGCTCAAAAGATGCAAAGAGAATTAAGAAAAGCACAAGCGGAACTTGCCCAAAAAGAATTCAAAATTAGTAAAGGTGGCGCGGTCACCGTTATCGTTTTAGGTAACAAAGAAATCAAATCGGTGGAAATTGATAACGATGCTTTTGACGCTGAAAACAAAGAAATGATTCAAGACATGATTGCTTTAGCAATTAATGAAGCAATGGCCCAAATTGACGAAGAAAGTGAAGCCATTAATGAACGCATTACTGGTCAACCTGGAGGTTTTGGTTTCTAATCATGGAGAAACTAAAAGCACTAATTCGTTTGGAGGAATCTTTAGCTAAATTACCAAGTGTTGGTCGTCGTAGCGCTGAACGTATGGCGTATGCGATGCTCAATATGGAAGATGACGATTTAGCGGAGTTTTCTGATGCGATTAAAAATCTCAAACAATCAGTGCACGTCTGCCCTATCTGTGGTTTTTTAAGTGAAGAAGATAAATGTGCTATTTGTCAAGATGAAGAAAGAGATCAAGATACACTGATGGTCGTTTCTTTTCCAAAAGATGTTATCGCTTTTGAAAACGCAGAATATTATAAGGGTTTATATCATGTATTAAACGGTGTGATTTCTTTAAGTAAAGGAAGCACTGTCGAGGATTTAAATATCAATTCATTATTAAAAAGATTAGATGAACACCACTTCAAAGAAGTAATTATTGCCACTAATCCAACAATTGAAGGTGAAACAACAGCGTTATATATCGCTAAATTAATTAACGATAAAGTCGATTCAGTTACTCGTTTAGCCTATGGCTTACAAATGGGTGGTAATTTAGATTACACTGATGCTTTAACTTTATCTAAGGCCGTTGAAGGCAGAAGAAAACTATAAATCGAGGTACTACTATGTTTATTACCCTTGAAGGACCAGAAGGCTCTGGAAAAACAACCGCAGTTGACTACGCAGTTCGCAAATTAGAGGAGATGGGATATCAAATTGTCCGCACTCGTGAACCAGGTGGTACACCAATCGCAGAACAAATTCGTAACGTCATTCTCGATAAAGGCAATACCGCAATGGATAAAAGAACTGAAGCTCTTCTCTATGCTGCTTCAAGAAGACAACACCTAGTAGAAAAGGTTTGGCCTGCTTTAAAAGAAGGCAAAATCGTTATTTGTGATCGCTATTTAGATTCTTCTTTAGCCTATCAAGGTGGCGCAAGAGGTTTAGGTGTTGATAATATCTTAAACATCAATATGTTCGCTACAGAAGGCACCTTCCCAGATTTAACATTGTTATTCGATATTGAACCAGAAATCGGCTTAGCCAGAATTGCCGCTAACGCAAATAGAGAAGTTAATCGTTTAGATTTAGAAAAATTAGACTTCCATAAAACAGTCAGAAATACATTTTTAGAATTAGCCAAGCGCTATCCTGAAAGATTTATTGTTATTGATGCTAGTAAAAGTAGAGAAGAGGTAGCGGATGCTACTTTAAAAGCGATACTTTCAAGAATATGCAAGTAGAAAAATATTTAAAAAAATATCAACCAGTTATTTATCAAACATTCCTTAATTCATTACAAAAAGGACAACTTTCTCATGCATATTTATTATCAGGTAGTAATGGAACACCATTACTTGAGATAGCAAGATTCTTTGCTAAATCAATTTTATGCGATGATCCTTCCCCATTAGCGTGTAACTCTTGTATTACATGCTTACGAGTGGATGATGATAATTATCCAGATTTCTTTGTTTTTGATGGTAGTAAGTCATCAATTAAAAAAGAAGCAGTAGCAACGATTGAAAGCTCCTTTGAGAAGAAAGCTTTTGAAAATAAGGGCATACGTATATATATTCTCCATCTCATTGAGAACATGACCATTGAGGCAATTAATAGCATTCTTAAGTTCTTAGAAGAGCCTGGGCAACAAATATATGCCTTTTTAACAACGAATAATGAAAATAGCATTTTGCCAACGATTATTTCTAGATGCCAAGTCTTAAGAATGAAATTAATTGATAAGAATATCATCGTTAAAGATGCGATGGATCTAGGCGTCGATAAGAAAGATGCTGAACTGCTTTCTTATTTCTATAACGACGGAGAACTCATCAAAGATATATTGGACGATCAAGATAATAATGAAGCCTTCTTTTTAGCGAAGAAATGTTTTGAAGAAACATTACAGGTGATGGACGAGAATGATAGTGATACTTTAATCTATTACGTTCAAACAAACATTTCTAATCAAATCAAAACTAAAGAAAGCTGCCGTTATTTTATCAATATGTTAGTGATGGCTTTTGAAGATATCATCGCAGTTAATAATCAAAAAAATCCATTTTTAGAAAGTTATGCTACAATATTGGAGCACCTTTCTAGTAAACTTTCTAATATAAATGAAAGTTTGATTGAATTATTAAAGTGTGCTTCTGTGATTAACACTAACGTCAATATCACTTTATTAATAGATCACATATTTTACACAATTACCAAAGAGGATTAATATATGCCAAAAATTGAAAATCAAAATCAAAATCCCCAATCTAATCAAGCTCATGAATATACCCACTTCGTTGGTGTTAAGTTTTTAAATACTCCACGCGCTTATTTCTTCGGCACTAATGATGCTAATTATAAATTAGACGATAAGGTTGTCGTTGAAACAGTGAGAGGTATGGAATTAGGTACCATCGCTATCGAACCAATCGATATTAAAAAATACGCGAATGGTCTATATCTAAAACCAATTGTTAGAAAAGCCACTGATGTTGATATCCATTTAGCGGAAATTAATCAAAAAGATGCTGTCTTTGCTCTAGAAATATGCAACACGGAAGCGAAAAAGCTCAGTTTAAACATGAATCTCATTTCATGCGAATATACATTGGATAAATCTAAAGTTATCTTCTCCTATTTAGCGGATGATCGTGTTGACTTTAGAGAATTATTAAAGGTTTTAGCGTCTCGTCTAAGAACAAGAATTGAATTAAGACAAATCGGTTCAAGAGATAAAGCTAAAATGATTGGTGGCCTTGGCATATGTGGTTTACCACTTTGCTGTTCTACATTCTTGAATGAATTTGATGGCATTTCCATTAATAGGGCTAAAAATCAAATGCTCGCGATTAATATTCCTAAGTTAAGTGGACAATGTGGCAAGTTAATTTGCTGCTTAAAATATGAAGATGATGCTTACAGCGAAGAAAGAAAGAAATATCCAGAATTAGGTTCTAAACATTTCATTGATAAGGTTGAATACACAGTGACAAGTATCAATATTCTCTCACGCATTGTTAAAATCGAAAACGCAGAAGATATTAAGTTCCTTCCTTTGGAAGACTTCTATAAGCAAGTAGGAAATAATAACAATAACAAAAATAAAGAAAGACGTTATGAAAAGAAATAAATCTTTTACTGATAATAAGCCTTTACTCTATTTAGTAGCCACTCCTATTGGCAATCTAAAGGAGTTTTCTTCACGCGCAATTGAAATCGTTAATGAATGCGATGTCGTGGCCGCGGAAGATACAAGAAATGCTTATGATTTATTAAATAAATTTGGCATTAAAAAGGAATTATATTCATTAAGAGAACATAACGAAAAAGAAGCCAGTCAACATGTCGTTGATTTAATTAATGATGATAAGAAAGTCGTTTACATGTCTGATGCTGGTTATCCTGGCATTTCTGATCCAGGTAATCTTTTAGTGAAAGAAATGCTCGCTAATGATATTGCGGTTTCCACTATTTCTGGTAGCTCCGCTTTTATCAATGCTCTAGTGGCTTCTGGTTTATCAAGTAAACACTTCTATTTCTATGGCTTTTTAAGCCCAAAAGATAACGAAGCAAAAGGAGAAATTAATTCTTTAAAAGATTTTAGAAATACATTGATTTTCTATGAGGCTCCTCACCGCATTATTAGAACTATTAATTTATTAAAAGATGGTTTAGGTAATCGTGAAGTTTGCTTAGCTAGAGAATTAACAAAAATCAACGAAGAATACATTAGAGGCACACTTGATGAGTTGTCTCAATTAGAAGAAGATACATTAAAAGGCGAAATGGTTATCATTGTGGATGGAAATAAAGAAGAAACAATGATTAGTGATGATGAAATAACTGCCCGTGTCGCTTATTTTACAAAATTAGGTCTATCTCAAAAAGATGCGATAAACGTCGTTTCTGAAGAGTTCAAGATTAATAAAAACTATATTAAGAAATTGTTGTTCTAAATATTGTTATGGAAGTAGTATTTGCGAAAGACAAGAAAAATAACCGCTTTTCGGACAAGTTTAAAAATATCTTTGAAAAGATTAAAACAATCCGCTTGCCCCACGCTTTTTATTATTTCCTAATCTTGCTTTTAATTAGTGTTGGTTTCTACTTCATGATGCTATTAGAAAATGGTTTTTCTTTAGCCTATGGTGGTGACTACACCGCTCAATATATCCCAATGGGTTATCACATTTGGGATTATTATCATGATTGGATAAAAACAGGACACTTTACATTGTTTGATCAGGAACTATATTTAGGCGCTAATTCGTTTGGTTCTAATGCCTATTATGGTTTATTCTCACCTTTTAATATCATCATTGTTTTATTACCAAGAACGATTGTTCCTCAATCGATGGCAATTACTTCTATTATCAAATTAGCTTGCGCTGGTTTCTTCTTTGCCATTTATATGAGAAAAGCTTTTAAAGTTAAAGAAGCTGTCTCATATATGACTGGTATTGCTTATGCTTTCGCAGGTTGGGGCGCTTTCTACCTTTGGTATAACAATTATCAAGATATATTAGTATTCTTCCCTATCGTTCTATTAGGCATTGAACTAACTATCCAAGAAAAGAAACCATGGATATTAGCGTTAGGAACATTTTTCTTAGCGATTTGTAACTATGTTTTAATGGTTCCATATCTCATTTGTGGTTTTTTATATGCGATGTTCCGTTTCTTCCAAACAATTAGAACAAGAAATGTAGCGGATAACTTTAAAGTATTAGGCTTAGGTGTTGCCGGTTTTGCGGGTGGCTTATTAATGGGCTTATTTGTTTTTGGTCCCGCCTTATTAGCGACAATTACATCCCCTAAATTAGACACTAATTCGTATGGTGATTTATTAAAACAATATTTGAAAAATAAGGACTTTAAAAACTTCTTTAATATCTTATTCTCTTGGGACAAGATTGGTGACCAACACGGTTATGTCATTAAAGAAAGAGTCTTATATCCAATATTTGAATTCTTCTTCCCTGCCACAACATGTCGTTCTTTACCAACGATGGAAATAACTGACTGGGACTTTGATGATATGGCGGTTTCTTTATGGTGTTATGTCCCAATTATGATGTTCTTAGTGCCTGCGCTTATTCAATCAGGTAAAGAAAAGAAATGGTCCCACTACATCGGTTTTGTCTTAATACTTATCTCATTATTCACTCCATTTATGTATTTCGTGACAATGGGTTTCACTAATGGTTACGCTAGATGGACATTATTTATTGCTACTTCTTTAATTGCCTATGTTGGTATCTATCTAGATAAGATTCCTAATGTCGCTAGATGGCACATCCATGTTGGCTTTGCTTTTGCCGTTATTGGTATTGTTACCACTTGGATTCTTTCATACAAAATTGAAGGACATGTTGTCTTATGGAAAAGTGGCGATCAATTCATTGAAGTGGGCCGTAAATTCACTCATCGTTTTATTGAAAATGATGTTGATTACACTAATCTTGCTTATATTATTGAACTCGCTTATGTCACTGCAGTTTATCTCACATTATTCTTCTTATATAACAAAAAGAAAGCATTCACTATTGTAATAACTTCATTCTTTGCCTTAGAAGCTGCGGTTGTTGGTAATTTAGTAACGTATGGCCATGGTTGGGATACTGGCTATAATAACGGTTACGCCGCTAATGAGAGATTTAGAAAAGTATTAAATAATATTAAGAAAACCGATAAATCATTCTTTAGGATGTACACCTCTATCGGTGATGGATGGAGCACTAATAACAGCTTCATTAATGGTTATAGTTCAGCTTCATTCTTCCATTCTTTATATAACTTTGAAGTTAATGACTTCACGATGTGGACTGGTTTAAGAAGTGATACTAAATCTGTCGCTGGTAGTTATCGTGGCAAATTCATGGATGTTGATAATTTATTAGGTGTTAAATATTACGTTGTTAGCAAAGCTAAGAGTCAATACGATAACATTGAAAAATATAATCCAGGTGGATATCTAGCTAATGTTCCATTAGATTTTGAAGAAAGAAAAGATTTAGAAACAAACGAATATAAAGTTTACGAAAACAACAAATTAAATGGTTTTGGCTATGCTTATAACTATGTTTCTAATGTTGAACTATCTTCTAATAGATTTGATATCACTACGATTAGAAATAGTATCCAATTAGCAAAAAACGCTCACTTGAAGAAAGATGATGCTGAAGAAGTTAAGAATAAATATGGTTTTGATATCGTTGAAACTGACGCTAGTACAGCATCATTGAAGACACAATATAAAGACATGCATTATAAATTCACACAATATCATATGGGTGATATTTCAAAATTCTATGATTTTGCTAAGATTCCAGATATTCCAAATGACTTCACTCCAGAAACAAATTATAACAGTGAAGATGCGATGAAATATTTTGCTTTCTACACACCTATTACAGATGGTTTGCCTTTATATACCGCTGGAACATCTTTATATATCAAAGCGCCATTCTCCGGTTCTAAGAAATATAATTTCTATTTCATCGATAAAGATAATAAAATCTTTATGATGGACGCTCATGATGATGACACCACTGATAACACATCATATATCCGTGGTTTCTATTTAAAAAGAGATGTTTATAAGATTGCGGTATGTGGCAAATACTTTGAAAGTTATCTAAGAGATTCTGATATTAGATTATATGTAGAAGCTAAAGAAGATTACGATCAAAGAATGGCGGATTTAAGAGCTAATCCAATCACTGACGTGAAATACACAAGTGATAAATTTACATTCAACACTAATTTTGACGCAAATAAATATATTGTTTCTCAAGTGGCATACGATGCCGGTTGGAAAGTTAAAGCGGTTGATAACACCACCAAAAAGAGCGTTGATTTAAAGGTTTATAATGGTAACGGTGGCTTTGTTTCATTTGTGGCGCCTAAAGGTAATTATTCATATACCGTGTCTTATGAAACACCATATTTAGGCATCACATATTTCGTATCAACTGTGGCCTTTATTGGTTTCTTTACATCAATGCTTGGCTATCATTTTTATCAAAAAAAGAGAAGAATTCATCATTTAGATCAATTATTTAGACAATAAATAATCTAATATTTTTTCTTGCAATTAATACGGGGCTTCTACTAATATAGTAGAGGTTTTTTTCTAGGAGGGACCAATATGAACATTCGTAATATCGCCATTATCGCCCACGTTGACCATGGCAAAACTACATTAGTCGATCAATTATTAAAATCATCTGGTACTTTCCGTGAAAACGAAGAAGTAAACGAAAGGGCTATGGATAGTAATGATATCGAAAGAGAAAGAGGTATCACTATTTTAGCCAAGACTACTTCTATCATGTATAAGGACACAAAAATCAATATTCTTGATACTCCAGGACACGCTGACTTCGGTGGTGAAGTGGAAAGAATCATGAACATGGTTGATGGTTGTTTATTACTCGTCGATGCTTTCGAAGGAACAATGCCTCAAACAAGATTTGTTTTAAAGAAAGCGTTACAAGCCCATATTAAACCAATCGTTGTCATCAACAAAGTTGATAGAAACAACATTGATATCGAACGCACATTAGATGAAGTTTTAGAATTATTCATCGAATTAGGCGCTCCTGATGAATTCTTAGAATTCCCAGTGGTCTATACTTCTGGCCTAAAAGGTACATCCTCATTAGAGGCTAATGTTAATACTCAAAAGCCAGGTATGGAGCCAGTACTAGACACAATTATTAAAGAAATTCCCGCTCCAAAAGCGGATATTAACGCTCCACTTCAATTACAAGTGGCCTTATTAGACTATAACGATTTCGTTGGCCGTATTGGTTTAGGCACAATTAAAAAGGGCACAATTCACATTAACGATAACGTTACAGTGGCAAGATTAGATGGTTCTAGAGTTAACTTTAGAGTCATGAAACTCTTTGGTTACCAAGGTTTAAAGAGATTAGAAATCGAAGAAGCTTCCGCGGGTGAAATCGTCGCTGTCGCTGGGTTAACCGACATTAACGTTGGTGAAACCATCGGTGCGTTTAATAACGTTGATCCATTACCTCCAATTAGACTTGATGAACCAACATTACAAATGACATTTGGCACAAACTCTTCACCACTTTCTGGTCAAGATGGTAAGCAATTAACCGCTAGAAAGATTGAAGAAAGATTATTTAGAGAAACGCAAAAAGACGTTGCTTTAAAAGTTGAAAGAATTCCAAATAAAGAATCATGGATTGTCTCTGGTAGAGGTGAATTACACTTATCTATCTTAATTGAAAACATGAGACGTGAAGGTTTCGAATTAGAAGTTAGTAAACCACAAGTCATCATTAAAGAAATTGATGGTGAAAGATGCGAACCATATGAAGACTTATTAATTGATGTACCAAACGAATATGTCGGTGACATTATGATGTCTTTAGGTAATAGATCCGCTGAATTAGTGAATATGGATGCTAGAGAAACAGTTACTATTCTCCAATATGTCATTCCTTCTCGTGGTTTATTAGGCTTTATGACCAATTTTATGACATTAACCAAAGGTTATGGCATTATCTCTCATACATATAAAGAATATCGCCCAATTTCTGGCATGAACTTAGGTGAAAGACAAATCGGTGTCTTAGTGGCCACTGAAACAGGTCAAGCCACTCCATATGCGATTGAGCACGTGGAAGAAATAGGCACAATGTTCATTGAACCAGGTGTCATGGTTTATGAAGGTATGATTATTGGTGAAAACCGTTATGATATCGATTTAGCAGTTAACTGCGTTTTAAAAAAGAATCTAACTAATGTTAGAAGTGCGACAAAAGATAATACTGTTGTCTTAAAAACACCACGTAAAATGTCTTTAGAAGCATGTTTAGATTATATCAATAGTGATGAATTGGTGGAAATCACACCATCCACCTATAGAATGAGAAAGAAAATCCTCAATACAGCGGAACGTAAGAAATACGATTCCCATATAAGAAGAGGCGAAATCTAATAAGAAAAAAAGGGGCTGTTAAGAAACCTATGAGGTGACTTAGCCCCTTTTAATTTGCATTATAAATATAACAGATAAACTGTTAAGAAACTCTTTTCTTCTTTTTGTGTTCAATTCTAAGTGACTCATTTATATCTTTTTTGCG